>JAYTEJ010000573.1:0-2627 GCA_043735365.1 Acidobacteriota bacterium | reverse complement strand
GCGCGCTCGACCAGCGCCGGCGGCGGCGCGTCCGCGACGAACCGCCGCGCCAGCTTGAAGGCGATGAAGTGCGCGGTCGCCGGGTGCGCGGCGAGGATGTCGAGCACCCGCTCGCCGTCGGAGCGGTCGCCGCCGGCCGCGAGGCGGTGGCCAAGGATGACCTTGGCGCCGGCATCGTGCAGCCGCGGCTCGTAGCGGAACGACCCGCCCTGCCGCGGCGTCGTGATCGTCCAGCCGGTGAAGGCGCGCGCCACTTCCTGCACGTCCTTCTGCGTGTAGCCGCCGTCGACGCCGAGGGTGTGCAACTCCATCAGCTCGCGCGCGTAGTTCTCGTTGATGCCGCGAACGCGCTGGGATCCGCCCGGCTTCGGGCGGGGCCGCACCTCAGCCCGCGGCCTCTGGAACAATCCCATGCGGCCGCGTGCCATCCGCTGGACAGGCGCGGTGTCCGACTCCGCCGCCGCGCTCTGCCAGTTGTCGAGATAGAACAGCATTGCCGGGCTCGACGCCGTCGCCCCCAGCAGGTCGCGGAACTTTCCGAGCACATGAGGCCGGATGGCGTCGCGCTCGTACTCGGTCAGGTAAATCCGCACCGCCCCTTTGCCGGCGAAGACATTGAAGTGGTTGAACCAGAAATCCACCATGACTTCCTCGAGCTGACGGTTGCTGTAGACCGCGCGCAGGATCTTCTGCTGCGCCAGCTCTCCGAGAACCTCCCGCTCGCGCATCATGGCGGTCCGCTGCGCCGGGGAGCGGGGCGCGGGGACGCCGTCGGCGGCGTCGCCCGCCGGCGCGCCAGGCTGCCGCGGTCCCATCTCCGCCGCCTCTCCACCGCTCGCCGCCTGGGCAGCCGCCTTGCGGCGCTCCATCTCCGCCGGCACGAAGTACTGCTCGGCCATCTCCGCCGCGCTCATGCGTAGCGTCGTCAGGTCAGCCAGCCGCGCCGCCATCGGACCGTCGTCTATCTGCGACGGATGCAGCTGCTGATCGATGTAGCGCGCCAACCCAAGGGCGCGCACGCGCTCGAGGTCCCCCGGCGCAGGACCGAAACCCGTCCGGTTGAGCACGTGGACGATGGTCGCGGGATCGGGATTCTGCGGAATCGCCGACGGCTGGGTCGCCGCCCGTGGGGCCTCCGCCCGCGGCGCGCCGGAAACGGCAATCACCAGCAGGGCGAGGGGAAAGAACCGGAGCCCGGCACGCTGTGTCACGACGGACCTCCGCGGCCGCGAGCCGCGCCTGCGACAGTGTGGGAAAAAGTGCGGCAGCCGGTGTCTTGCGGCTGCCGACGTTGCTGAGGGGTTAGACCACGCCCAGGTCGCCCGGGTTGAATCCGCGGTTCGGCGGATGTGGTACAACGGCAGCGGTGCAGCCTCCCGGACTCGTCCCCACGCCGTCGCTCAAGCGTGAGCTCGGCCGCTGGGATCTCACCGCCATCGGCGTCAATCAGGTCATCGGCAGTGCGGTCTTCGCCCTGCCCGCGGCGCTCGCGGCGCTGGCCGGCGCCTGGAGCCCGTGGATGATTGCCGCGGTCGGCGCGGCCTCGATGCTGATTGCCTTGTCGTTCGCGGAAGTCGGGAGCCGCTTCGACGGCACCGGCGGCCCGTACCTCTATACTCGCGCCGCCTTTGGACGCTTCGCCGCGTTCGAGGTCGGGTGGATGCTCTGGTTCACGCGCGCGACCAGCTGGGCCTCGGTGATCAACGTGCTGGTCTCCTCGCTCGGCTTCTACTGGCCGCGCGTCACCACCGGGCTGCCCCGCGCGCTGATCATCACCGGCATCATCGCCGCCATCGCCGGCATCAACGTCCGCGGCATCCGTCAGAGCAGTCTCGTCGTCAACCTGCTGACCGCCGGCAAGCTCATTCCCCTGGCCGTCTTCATCGCCGCCGGTGTGTTCTTCGTCGACTGGCCGGCGCTCGCGGCCCACGGCGGGCTGACTCGTCACGAAGTCTCGGCCAGCGGTCTGCTGCTGATCTTCGCCTTCGGCGGCTACGAAGTGATTCCGGTGGTCGCCGGCGAGACCCGCGATCCCCGGCGCAACGTCCCCTTCGCCCTGCTCATGACCATTGTCGTCGTCGCCCTGCTGACGACGATGGCGCAGGTCGTGGTGATCGGCACGCTCCCGGACGTCGCCGGCTCGACGACGCCGCTGGCCGACGCCGCGGCGCGATTCCTGGGAGTGGCGGGGGGCGCGATGATCACGGTGGCGGCGGTGCTGGCGACTTCGGGCAACAACATGGGGCAGGCGCTGTCGGGCTCGCGCAACCTGTTCGCGCTGGCCGAACAGGGAGACCTTCCGGGGTTTTTCGGCCGCGTCCACCCGGTGTACCGGACTCCCGCGAACGCGGTGCTGGTCACCGCCGGCGTCGCGCTGGTCCTGGCGCTGTCGGGATCCTTCCAGTCGCTGGCGGCGGCCAGCGCGATCAGCCGCCTGATCGTCTACGTGGCGACCTGCGCCTCGACGCTGCGGCTGAGGGCGCCGCGCTTCCGGGCGACGGTCAAGCCAGCCGCGTTCGTGATTCCGCTGGGGCCGCTCGTCCCGCTCGCGGCGATCGCCATAGCGCTGGTGATTCTGGTCGGGGCGACGCCGATCCAATGGGTCGCGGGCACCACCGCGTTCGCCG
>JAYTEJ010000572.1:0-6306 GCA_043735365.1 Acidobacteriota bacterium | reverse complement strand
CACGTCCGAGGGCCATGGCTCCAGCCGCACATCCGAGCTCGGTCAGCGGCAGGCGGCGGACGTCGGGACGAAATCCCATCAGGTCAATCAGGTGCGCGTCGAGCGACGGGATCATGAACCCCGTGCAGGAGACCGTCACCAGCATGTCGACATCGGCCGGCGTCATCCCTGCTCTCGCAAGACACCGGTCAGCCGCCTCCCGGCCCAGCCGGATGGCATGCTCCTGATATTCGGCGGTGGTCTGCGCCAGAGACCTCGGTTCGACGATGTAGTCGACCGGAAAGATGGCGTGACGCCGTTCGACCCGCGCATGATCGATGACCGCCATCATCGCCTCCATGCGACGGTCGTCCAGCCGGAAGGCCTTGCGGATGTACCTCTTGACATCGTCGCGTGTGAGGATGTGTGGAGGGACGGCGATCGCCGTCCCGGCGATCGTCGCCACGCCGGAGCCCGGGCGGTGTGCGATCATCCTCCTCCGGGGGTTGGCTGTTCCGGCCAGGCGGGGCTGACCAGCTCAATCCGCCAGAGCGGTCCGCCGACATACAGGGGCTGCTCCGCTTTCACGAACGCCGGTGCCTCGCCGCCGAGGATCCAGACATGCGAGTCGGGCGGCTGCTTGCCGAGCAACGGCGCCAGCAGTCCGCTGATCCCGCCGAGATCGACTTTCAGGATGTAGTGCGTCGCCCGCCGGCTAAGGCCGCCGGTGGAGAAGCGTTCTGTGCCGGTGGCGCTCACCGGCAGCTTCACGAGGCGCGGCTTGGGCGTCGCGGCAACGAACCAGAGCTCTTTTGGCGGCGTCTCGGGCCTGACGTTTTTCAACAGCGTCAGGATCAATCCGTTCGCCAGATCCGACGGCAGGTCCATGCGCTCCGATTCGTGTTTGGCGTTGCCGTCTTCGTCGGTGTAGGTGACGGTCACCCGGCCGCTCGCCGCGTCGATCGACATGTCGAGCGGCTGCGGGAAGGCCGGGCCTTTCTGCACGAGATGATCGCTCACCAGGCGAAACTGCCCCTGCTGCGTGAATACCGTGGTCTCGTCGTGGAGCGAGCCGTCCTTGAAATGAAAGACCAGTCTGGCTGTGACCCGAGCCCCACGCACCAGCTGGATCAGGTCGCCATCCGCAAGCAAGGTACCGTCCAGTGTGTGCAGCGCGAGAAACCCGTGCACGATTCCCTCGACATGGCGAACCGTCACAGGCTGGGCGCGAGCCACAACCGATCCGGCCACCATCCAACCGACGGCGGCCCAAGGCACCAGTCGCGATACCACGCCGTGGTGCCCCGGCCTATTGCACATTGAGCGCCCCCACCATCCCTGGGTGAATGGCGCAGTGATAAGAAAACGTACCTGCCGCTGGGAAGGTGCGACTGAACGTCCCGCCCGGAGCCAGCGAGCCCGCGCTCCACGCGCCGCCGTGTGACGTTGACGTGTGGGTGGTGCTGTCGTTGTTGGTCGACGTGACGGTGCCCCCGACGGCGGCGCTGACTGGATTCGTGGCGTATGCCGTCGTCGTCACTATCGAGGCCCCCATCACGATCGAGACCGCCGTGCCAGGAGTCGGGGGCGAAGGTGAGGGTGTTGGCGAGGGCCCTGGCGAATAGGACGATCCACCACAGCCGAACGGCAGCCCGAAGAAGACGACGCGCAGCGCGAGTCGTACCCTCATGTCGATACTGCTCACAAAAAGCGCGCCATGCTTCCTTGACTCACGTCGGGGCAGCCGCGCGCCGTTTCCCGAGTGAGACGCGCACACTTGGCCGAGCGCGCTTACGCAAGGTGTTCCGACGGTTTCGAGGATCGTAAACAGCAGGGTTGCGGCACGACCTCGACTGCGTCGCGGAATCGGTCTCACTGGTCGTTCCGAGCACCTCGTTCGAGCGTTCTGCGAAGACGGGAGGAATCCGCCGGCGCTGCAGTAGAGCCACTGGTCAGTCTCTGAAAGAAACGCCACGAGGGTCCCTGCCGGTTCCGCTACCATGGAGACACCCGACATGTATCCGGCTGTCTCCTCCGATGGCGCGCTTGGCGACGCGCTCGAACGCTACTGGGGTTATACCTCGTTCCGGCCGCTGCAGCGGGAAGCGATGCACGCCATCCTTGCCGGCCGCGACTCGATTGTCGTGCTGCCGACCGGCGGCGGCAAGTCGCTGTGCTTCCAGGCACCGGCGCTGGTGCGCGACGGGCTGGCGGTGGTGGTCTCGCCGCTGATCTCGCTGATGAAGGATCAGGTCGACACGCTGGTCGGCAACGGTGTGCCGGCGGCGCTCTACAACAGTTCGCTCGGCAGCGACGCCAAGGCCGCTGTCGTTGCCGGGCTGCGCGAGGGAAAATTCCGGCTCCTCTATGTCTCGCCGGAGCGGCTGGTGGGCGAGGGGAGCGACGGATTCCTCAGGCTGCTGGGCCGCTGCCGGGTCAGCTTCATCGCCATAGACGAGGCGCACTGCATCAGCCAGTGGGGGCACGACTTCCGCCCCGAGTACCGGCAGCTCGGACGGCTCCGCGAGCTGCTGCCCGGGGTCAGCCTGCACGCCTACACCGCGACCGCGACCGCGCGGGTGCGCAGTGACATCGCCGCGCAGCTCGGGCTCTCGAGCCCGGTGGAACTGGTCGGCTCCTTCGACCGGCCGAACCTTGTCTACCGGGTGCTGGCGCGCGCCAACCTCAAGCGCCAGCTCGTGGAGATCCTGGGTCGTCATCGCGGCCAGGCGGGCATCATCTACTGCACCTCGCGCCGCGAGGTCGACGCGCTGTCGGCCTGGCTGCGCGAGAGCGGCGTCCGGGCGCTGCCCTACCATGCCGGCCTCCCGGACGCGGAGCGCAGCCGCAACCAGTCCGCGTTCCTGGACGAGGCGGCCGACGTCATGGTCGCGACGGTGGCGTTCGGCATGGGCATCGATCGATCGGACGTCCGCTTCGTGGTGCACGCCGGTGCGCCGGCCTCGCTCGAGCACTACCAGCAGGAATCGGGGCGCGCCGGCCGCGACGGCCTCGAAGCCGAGTGCGTCCTGGTCTATTCCACTGCCGACTTCATGAAGTGGCGGCTGATGCTCGAACGCAACGGTGAGCTCACCGACGCGGCGCGCAAGCTGCTGCGCGACATCGAGCGCTACGCCGCCAGCGTCGGCTGCCGCCATCGTCATCTCGTCACCTATTTCGGCGACGCCTACGACCGTGCCGACTGCGGCGCCTGCGACTACTGCCTCGAGGAGCTCGAGACCGCGCCCGAGCCGGTGGTGCTGGCGCGCAAGATCCTGTCGTGCGTCGCCCGCGTCGGCCAGCGCTTCGGCATCGCCCACGTCACCAGCGTGCTGTGCGGCAGCGACGTCGAGGCGGTCACTTCCCGCCGGCATCACGAGCTCAGCACCTTCGGCCTGCTCCGAGGGGTGCCGGTGCCCGAGGTCCGCGGCTACGTCGAGCAACTGATCGCGCACGGGCTGCTGCGCCAGACCGACGACGCCTTTCCGGTGCTGGGGCTGACCGAGCGCGGCGTTTCCCTGTTGAAGGACCCGCAGTGCGGCGCCGATCTGGTGCTGGCGCGCCAGCGCCGGCCGCTCAAGGACCGGGTCAACAAGCGCGCGCGCATCGAGGCGGAATCCTGGCAGGACGTCGATCGCGGCCTGTTCGAGCGCCTGCGGGGGGTGCGGCTCGAAATTGCCAGGGCCCGCGGCGTCCCCCCCTACGTGATTTTCCACGACACCACCCTGCGCGAGCTGGCGCGTCTGCGCCCGGCGACGCTCGAAGCGCTCCACGGCATCCGCGGCGTCGGCGCCCGCAAGGCGCAGGATCTCGGTGAGGTCTTCCTCGCCGCCATCCGCGAGCACTGACTCCCGCACCCAGGCACCCTGGCACCGCGTCCAGTCCTACTACTGATTGACGGTGAAGGTCTGCCCGGCGATGGTGATGGTGCCGCTCCGCGGCGCGCCGGTCGCGTTGGCATCGACGTTGAACTGGACCGAGCCATCGCCGCTGCCGGACGCGCCCGCGGTCACGGTGATCCACAGCGCCTGGCTGACCGCGGTCCAGGTGCAACCCACGGCGGCGGTCACCGTCACCGAGCCCGGTCCGCCGGCGGTCGGTGACGTGAACGAGGTGGCCCCCAGCGTGTAGGTGCAACCCGAGTCCTGGTTGATAGTGACGGTCCGCGTCGCCACGGTCAGCGTGCCGGAACGGGCCGGCCCGGTATTCGCGGCGAGCGCGAAATCGACGCGGCCGTTGCCGGTGCCGGAGGCACCGCCGCTGATCGTCGCCCACGGCGCATTGCTGATGGCCGTCCACGTGCACCCGCCCGGCGCGGTCACGTCGACGAATTCGCTCGACGCGCCGCTGGCGCGCGCCAGTGTCTCCGGCGCCACCGCGTAGCTGCAGCCGGTATCCTGCGACAGGGTGAAGGTCTGTCCCGCGATGGTGAACGTCCCCGATCGGGCGGCGCCCGGGTTCGGGTCGGCGGTGTACTGCACGGTACCGTTGCCCGTGCCCGAGGTGCCGGCGGTGATCCGCGCCCAGGGCACGCTGCTCGCCGCCGTCCACCCGCACGAGCCTGGCGCGGTGACGCCGACGAAGTTGTCGCCGCCGGACGCCGGCAGGGTCTGGGACGTCGGTGCGATGATGTATGAGCAGCCGCTCGCCTGCGTGATCGTGAAGGTCTGGCCAGCCACCGTGAGGGTGGCGCTGCGGGCGGCGCCCGGATTGGGGTCGACGCTGAACTGCACGGCGCCGCCGCCGGTCCCCGAGCTGCCGCTCGAGATCGTCACCCACGGCACCCCGCTCGCTGCTGTCCAGGCGCAGCCGCCGGCGGTGGTCACGCTCACCGACCCTGGTCCGCCGCCCGCGGGAGCGGACTGAGAAGTCGGCGAGATCGAGAAGCTGCAGCCGCTGGCCTGGGTGATGGTGACGTTCCGGCCGGCGATGGTGGCGGTGCCGCTGCGCGCGGCGGCCGTGTTGGCGGCGGCGGTGACCTGGACCGAGCCGTCGCCGGTGCCGCCGGCGCCTGCGGGGACCGAGAGCCACGGCGCATTCGCCGCGGCGGTCCAGCGGCAGCCTGCCGCGGTGCTCACCGAGAAGGTCGAGCCTCCGCCGCCGGCGCCGACGCTCGCCTGCGCGGGCGAGACCGTGTAGGCGCAGGACTCGCCCTGGGTGACGGTATAGGTGAGGCCGGCGATGGTCAGCGTCCCGGAACGTGCCGGGCCGCTGTGTGACGGCGCGCTGAAGGACACGGTGCCGTTGCCGGACCCGCTCGCCCCCGCGGTGACGGTGATCCAGGCGTCGTTGCTCGTCGCGGTCCAGGCGCAGCCCGAGCCGCTGGTCACTCCCACCGTTCCGGTACCGCCGCCGCCGGGCAGGTTGGTTCCGGTCGACGACAGTCCGTAAGAGCAGCCGCCCGCCTGCGTCACGGTGAACGTCTGCCCCGCCGCGGTGATGGTGGCCGAGCGCGCCGGACCGGTGTTGGCGGTCGCCGAGAAGGTCACCGTGCCGCCGCCGCTTCCGGAGGCGCCGGAGACGATCGTCAGCCAGTCGGCGTCCTTGTTGGCGGACCAGGCGCAGCCGCCTGATGTCTGCACATTGAAGGAGCCCTGGCCGCCCGCGGGAGCGATGGCGGCACTCGACGGCGCCAGCGCGAAGGTGCACCCCTGCCCCTGATTGACGGTGAAGGTGCGGCCCGCGATGGTGACCGAGCCGGACCGGTTCGGCCCGGTGGTCGAGGCAACCGTCAGCTGCACCGTCCCGTTCCCGGACCCCTGCGAGCCCGAGGCCACGCTGATCCATGGCGTAGTGCTCGCCGCCGTCCACGCGCAACCCGATCCCGCCGACACCCCGACCGACAGGTTGCCGCCCGCGGCCGGCACCGACCCGTTGTCGGGGGCCAGCGTGTAGGTGCAGCCCTGGCCCTGAACGACGGTGAACGGCAGGCCGGCAATCGTCAGCACCGCGGATCGCGTCGGACCGCTGGTCGGCGCCACCGTGAACGCCACCGTCCCCGGCCCGTTGTTCGACGCCTCGCCCGAGGTGAACCTGACCCAGTCGGTGCCGCCGGACGCCGCCCAGGTGCAGCCGGCGCCGGTTGCCACCGCGACGCTGCCCGTGCCCCCCTCCGACCCGGTCTGAAACGTCGTCGGACTGATCGCGTAACTGCAGCCCTGCGACTGCGTGACGACGAAGCGGCGGCCGGCAATCGTGATCCCGCCGGTTCGCGGGGGCCCGGTGGTGGGGGCAGCGTCGAACAGGACCACACCCGTCCCCGTGCCGCTGGCGCCGGATCGGATCGTCAGCCAGCCGGCATCCGATATCGCCGTCCAGCCGCAGAGC
>JAYTEJ010000571.1:0-4050 GCA_043735365.1 Acidobacteriota bacterium | reverse complement strand
CGGCGGCCCGACCGTGACCGGCCCCAACGGACCGCGCCCGCAGCAGTTCCTGCGCGACTTTCTCGAACACTGCCTGCGCGGCCGAAATGCCGCCACCGGTGGTACCGGCGCGCCGCTCGACTACGTCACCTTCCACGCCAAGGGATCCCCCCGCGTCGTCGACGGCCACGTCCGGATGGGGATCAGCAGCCAGCTGAAGGCGATCGCCAACGGCTTCGAGATCGTGGCGTCGTTTCCGGAGTTGCGCGGCATGCCGATCATCCTCGGGGAGTCCGACCCGGAAGGGTGCGCGGCCTGCTCGGTGCGCACCAATCCGGAGAACGCGTATCGCAACGGCACGATGTACTCGAGCTATACCGCCGCCCAGATCGCGCGAACGTTCGAGCTGGCTGACGTCTACGGCGTTAACCTGCGGGGGGCCGTGACCTGGGCGTTCGAGTTCGAGGGGCAGCCATTCTTCGCCGGTTTCCGCGACCTGGCGACCAACGGCATCGACAAGCCGGTGCTGAACGTCTTTCGGATGCTGGGCATGATGCGCGGCAACCGGCTGGCGGTCGTCAGCAGCGGCGCCCAGCCGCTGCAGGGCATTCGCGAGGCCGGCGTGCGCGGCGAGCCGGACATCAATGCGCTCGCCAGCCGCAGCGGCCGCGACATCGGGGTGCTGGTGTGGAATTATCATGACGACGATCTGGCCGCGCCCGCGGCCGACGTCGAGGTGACCATCACAGGAGTGCCGGACGGGCGGCCGCTGGTCACCGAATACCGCATCGACAGCACCCACAGCAACGCCTACGAGGCCTGGATGCGCGCCGGCGCGCCGCAGCCCCCGGCGCCCGCGTCGTTCGCCGCGCTGCGTCAGGCCGGCCAGCTGCAGATCGAGGGCACGCCGGCGAGGGTCGCGGCCGCCGCCGGCCGTCTGCGCCTGCGGCTGACGTTGCCGCGGCAGGCGGTGTCGCTGCTGGCCATTCACTACTAGTCGAGCAACCTGACCGGCAGAGCATGAGCGGCACCTACAGGCGGATCGTCGGCTCCGCGGTCGTCGTCGACTGGTCCCAGTTCGAAGGGACCGCGGCGCTGCGCTGCACGCTGGGCGTGGCGATTCCGCTGCTGCTCGGCCTCGCGATCCACCAGCCGGTGATTGGCGCGTTCGGCGCCATCGGCGCGGTCTCGGTGGGCTTCGGCTCCTTCCAGGGCGCCTACCGGAGCCGCGCCGCGGTCATGCTCTTTGCCGCCGCCGGCATGGCGCTCTCGGTGTTCGTGGGTTCGCTGGCCGGCCACCGCGACGGTGCCGCGATCGCCATCGCCGCGGCGTGGGGCTTCGGCGGCGGCCTGATGGTGGCGCTCGGCCCCTCGGCCACGTTCGTGGGGCTGCAGTCGATCGTCGCCGTCCTCATCGCCGGCGGATTCCCCACCGACCTGGAAAGCGCGGGCGGCCGCGCCGCCCTGGTGTTGGGCGGCGGGCTGATTCAGACCCTGCTGGTCGTCATGATCTGGCCGCTGCGCCGCTTCCGCGCGGAACGGGAAAGCCTGGCGGCGGCGTTTCGCAGCCTGGCGGCCTACGCGGCGGCGATTCCTCATGGCATCGATGCCGCGCCCGAGCCGCACACCTTTGCCGCCACCGCGTCGCCGCTGGTGGACCCTCAGCCCTTCGCCCGGTCGGCGGACGTGCTCGTCTTTCAGGCGCTGCTCGACGAGGCCGAACGGATTCGCACCAGCCTGGCGGGCCTGGCGACGCACCAGCGGCGCCTCGAGAGCGACGACCACCAGGCGCTGGAGACGATGTCGGCGACGCTCGACCACGGGCTGGCTGCGATCGCGGACGCGCTCCATGACGGCCGCGAACCGCGCGACGCCGGCGGAATCTGGGAGACGCTCGCCGCCGCCGCGGCGACGCTGCCGCCCGTCGTCAGTGTCGACGCGCTGCTCGGCCAGCTTCGCGCGGCGTGGCGGACCGCCGGGATTCTGGCGGCCGGCAGCGCCACCGCGGCCACGCCGGGACGTGTCGCGCCGCTCCGCCGCCGCCCCCCGGTGCGGGATGCGATCATCACTCTCCGGGCGAACCTGACGCTGCACTCGACCGCCTGCCGGCACGCGGTGCGGCTGGCCGCAACCCTGGCCGTCGCGACCGGTATCTACCGCGTCTTCGCACTGCCGCGCGGATACTGGCTGCCGCTCACCGCGGTGCTCGTGCTCAAGCCGGAGTTTCACGACACCTTCGCGCGCGGGATCGCCAGAATTGCCGGCACCATCCTCGGTGCGGCGCTGGCGACGCTCATCGCGCACCTGCTGCCCCCGGGGCCGCGCCTCCTCACGGCGGTGGTGCTGGTCTTCGTCTGGGCCGGCTACGCGCTGCTCCGGACCAGCTACGCCGTGTTCACCGTCTGCATCACCGGGTACGTGGTCTTCCTGCTGATGCTTGCCGGCGTGCCCGAAATGACCGCGGTCACCTACCGCATCGTCTACACCGCGGAGGGGGGTCTGCTGGCGCTGGCCTTCTACGCCGTCTGGCCCACCTGGACGGGTCGGGAGGTGCGGCCGGCGCTGGCGGGGCTCCTCGAGGCGCACGCCGGCTACGTGCAGGCGCTGCTCGAGGGCTACGGCGAGCCGGGACGGGTCGACCTGCGCGCGCTGGGCGAGATTCGTGGCGAGGCGCGCCTGACGCGCTCGAATGCCGAGGCGGTGATCGAGCGGATGCTGGTCGAGCCGCCGGCCAGGCACGCGGTCCCCGCGGCGGTCGCGATGGGGCTGCTGGCCGCGACCCGCCGCCACGCGCTCGCCGCCCTGGCCCTGCACGCCGGGCTCGAGCAGGGCGTCAACGAGCCGGTGGCCGGCATCGCCCGGCTGACCACGCAGATGACCGCCAGCCTGCGCGCCCTGGCGGCGGCGCTGCGCACCGGCGCGCCGGTGCCGGCGCTGCCCCCGCTTCGCCAGTCCCAGCTGGCGCTCGCGGCAGGCTCCGGCGTGCTCAAGGACGAGACCGATCTGATGGTGGACAGCGTCAATACCATGGCGGCGCTGCTTGCCACGGTGGCGGCCCGGCCGCAGGCGCTGTGAGACCCCAACCGCTCTCGTCCGGAGCACCGAGGCTCGCCGGCATCGCCAGGGCGACGCTCCAGGCCCCGGCGCTGCTGCTCGACGCACCCGCGGGTTAACATATTCCGTGCCCACCACCCGTGCCGTCGTGCTCGCCCGCGGCCTCGGCTCGCGCATGCGCGCCCCGGATCCCGGCGCCGCGATGACCGCCGAGCAGGCCGCCGCCGCGGACGCCGGGGCGAAGGCGATGATGCCGGTGCACGGCCGTCCGTTCCTCGATTACGTCATCAGCGCGCTGGCCGACGCCGGCATTACCGAGGTCGCGCTCATCGTCGCACCCGATCATGCGCGTCTCCGTCAGCACTACGGCGTCGACGCCCCGCCATCACGCGTGGCGGTGAGCTTTGTCGTCCAGCCCGATGCCCTGGGGACGGCCAACGCCGTCCTCGCGGCCGAGGCATGGACGGCAGGGGAACCGTTCCTGGCGATGAATGCCGACAACCTGTACCCGGTTCCAGCGCTGCGCGACCTGACGGCGCTGGAGACGCCTGGCCTGCCTGCGTTCGAGGCCGACGACCTGGTGCGATCCGGCAACATTCCAGCCGATCGCATCTGTGCTTTCGCACTGGTCCAGGCCGATACCCTGGGATTCCTGACCGGCATCGTCGAAAAGCCCGGACGGGAAGCGTTCGCGGCGCCGCAGCATGCCGGGCGGCCGCCCCGCCTGGTCAGCATGAACTGCTGGCGCTTCGACGCGCGCATCTTCCCGGCATGCCGCGACGTGCCCGGCTCCGCCCGCGGCGAGTTCGAGTTGCCGGAGGCGGTGGGGCTTGCCGTCCGCCGTGGCGTGCGGTTCGCCGTGCGCCGCGCCCGCGGGCCGGTGCTCGACCTTTCTACCCGCGCGGACGCCGCCGAAGTGGCCGCCCGCCTGGCAGGCGCGATCCCATGTCCGTGACGGCAGCATGAGCACGGCCGAGCGCGCGGTTCGACGACTCGCCGACCTCGAGGGCTCCGACG
>JAYTEJ010000570.1:0-12197 GCA_043735365.1 Acidobacteriota bacterium | reverse complement strand
TGTTCGGTGACGGCATATAGGACATCAGTTTCTTCGCCACCGGACTGATGCGATCGGCCGGAATGACGTTGCCGGGAAACGGCGTCCGCCCGCTGCCGTCCGGATTGCCGGTGAACGGATCGTAGATGGTCGTTCCCGTTGCCGAGAAGTCTCCCTGTTTGACGCCGGCGGTCGGCACCGAAATCGTGTTCGGAACGTTCTGGTGCTGGCGCGTGCCCTCATAGCTCAAGAAGTAGAACAGCTTGTTCTGCCGGATCGGCCCGCCGATTGTTCCGCCGAATTGATTGTCGCGCCATTTTCCTTTGTTGGCTCCGACCGGCGTGAAGTAGTTCTTGGCGCGCATCTTCTCGTCGAAGTGGTATTCGAACGCCGATCCGCGGATGGTATTGGTCCCGCTCTTGATCTGGACGCTGATCGCGGCGCCTCCGGCCAGCCCCTGCTCCGCGTCGAAATTGTTCGTCACGACGTTGACCGTTTCAATCGATTCGAGCGCCGGGACGTAGGCGACCACGTGCGGCAGCCAGACGTTGGTCGAGCTCACGCCGTCGATGCGGGTGTTGTTGCCCTGGTTGCTCGAGCCGTTGACGTTGAACGTGAGCGCGCGCGAGGGATTGGACGGGATCGAGTGCGCGTCTGCCGGCGGCGTGAAGCCAGGGAGCGTCCGGAACAGCTCCTGATAATTCCTCCCGAGCGGGACCGGCAGATCGGACAGTTCCCGCGCCCTGAGCTCCTGCCGCACTTCCGCACGGTCCGTCTGCAGGACGGCGCGCTCGGCGGAAACCGTGACGCTTTCCTGCAGCTGGTTGACCCCCAGCGCCGCTTCGATGCGGGTCACGGTGTTCAGCGTCACCGGGACGCCGGTGCGGCTGAACGTCTGGAAACCGGCCAGTTTCACTTCCAGGGTGTAGGTCCCCGGCTGCAAGGTCGGGAACCGGTAGGCCCCCGCCGAGTCGCTGACCGCTTCGCGCCTCGCTTTCGTCTCGTTGTTCGTCGCGGTGACCGTCGCCCCTGGCAGAATTCCGCCGGTCGAGTCGCGGACCTCCCCGACGATGGAGCCGTACAGCACCTGCGCCCGGACGTGCGTCGCCGCCGCGCTGGCGAGCGCAAGAACCATGAAAGTGCACGCTACCCGACGCCACGCCGTTCGATATCGCACGTTCATTCACATCCTCCTGTTTGTGTCAGCGTCGTCCATCGCGTCCGCCTGGTGGCGAACCATCGTCCGGCATGAGCCCGTTCCCTTGGGGCGGCATCTTTGCACGTCCCTGCGTCAACGTCACGATTTGATTGGTCCGCAGGCCGGTCCACACTTCCCGCGGCCCGCGCGGCCACTCGACGGCCACCGTGGCCGCCTCGGTGCTGGACCCGAGGCCGAAGTGCACCCGTGGATCGCTCGCCGAGAGATAACTGCCGTCGGTGTGCGCCCGGCGCCACACCGTCCGGCCGTCTTTCATCAGCAGCCCGACCCGCGCGCCGAGCCCGTCGCGGTTGTCCGCCGTCCCCTGCAGCCGCACCTCCAGCCAGTGGCTCGCCGGCGGCAACTCGTTCAACAGCAGACGCGCGGGGCCTCCGTTGGTGGTCACCAGAATATCGACGTCTCCGTCGTTGTCCACATCGCCGAAAGCGGCGCCGCGGCTGACGTCGGACAGCTGCAGCCCAGGGCCCGCCCCGTCGGTGACATCGCGGAAGCGGATGCCGCCCTCGTTACGCAGCAGCTGGTTCTTCTGCCGGAAGGGAAATCGTTCGCCGCGAAGGGCCTCCTGGATCGTGACGGCGCCGTTGGCCACGAACAGGTCCAGCCAGCCGTCGTTGTCGTAATCGAACCAATCCGTCCCGAAGCCTGTGTATTGCCGGGTCGCCGCCCCGAGACCGCCCGTGATCCGCCGATCCTCGAACTGGCCATGGCCCAGGTTCTCGTAGAACGCGGCGCTCTCGCCGGTGATGTTCGTGACCACCAGGTCGAGGTCGCCATCGTTGTCCGGATCGCCCGAGGCGATGCCCATGCTGCCCTCGGCCTGCCCATCCATGTTGAATGCCACTCCCGCCATGAGCGCGCCGTCCTCGAATCTGCCGTCTCCCTGGTTCAGCCAGAGCTGGTTGGCCATGCCGTCGTTGGCGACGTAAAAATCACACCGCCCATCGCCGTTGAAATCCCCTCCGACCACGCCGAGACCGGGGCCGTCGGCCCTGGTGATCCCGGAGGTCTCGCTGACGTCGGTGAACGTACCGTCGCCATTATTACGGAACAGCCGGTCCGGCACGGGCCGGAACTGCCGCGGGCCGCAATAATCGCGTACCCCGGCGGGGTCGTAACACTTCTTGCTGCCCGCGACGGAAAAGTCCACGTAGTTGGCCACGAAGAGATCCAGATCTCCGTCGCCGTCGTAATCGGTGAACGTCGCGCTCGTGCTCCACCGCGGATCGTCCAGTCCGCCGCCGGCGCTGGCGGTCACGTCGACGAAGGTGCCCTGGCCGCTGTTCCGGTACAGACGGTTCGGACCGTAATTGGTGAGGTAGAGATCGGGGCGTCCGTCCCCATCGTAATCGCCGACGGCGACCCCCATCCCGTAATCCCCCGGAACCAGGCCGGAGCGTTCGGTCACGTCCGTAAAGTGCAAGCCGGCGCCGGGGACGCCCGGCGCCAGATCGTTGCGAAAAAGACGAGGTCCCAGCGTCGCACCCTGTTTCGGGCCGCCGCCCGCCAGTGGACGCCCCTGCAGCAGCAGGACGTCGAGGTCGCCGTCGCCGTCGAAATCGAACAGCGCCCCGCCCGCACCCATGATTTCGGGCAGATGATACTCGCTCGAGGCGTCATTGTGGTGTTGAAAATTGAGGCCGGCCTCCTGGGCCACGTCGCGGAACCCGCCGGCGCCGGCCCCCAGGCCGGCTCCGCCGGCCAGGATCAGTCCCCCGGCCGCCACACCCATCCAGCGCGCCCTCATCGGGGGACGCCCTCGGTCTGGCGCAGCCACTGCTCGATGGTGCCGGCGAGCGCGGTCTGCCGCATCGCCCGGGCCGATCCCAGGGCACGCTCGGCATACCGCCGGCCCTCGGCGGAATCGCCGGCCGCGGCCCACGCGGTCGCCAGCGCGAACAGATAGCGCGGCGTCTCGCCGTCTTCCGGGCTCAGAATTTTCAGGAACTGATCAATCGCCTCGCGGGGCCGGCCGAGCGCCAGCAGCACGCGCCCGAGACCGAAGCGGGCGCCGCGGTGCTGCGGGTCGTTGGCCAGCGCCTGGCGATAGTGGGCGGCCGCGTCGTCCAGTTTTCCCTGCCGGGCGAGCAGCGCCGCCAGATTGTGATGAGCCTGCGCGTAGAACGGGTCCGCGGCCAGCGACTGGCGGAACGCCGCCGCCGCCTCGTCGTAGCGGCCTGCCGCCGCCATCAACACGCCGTAGTTGTAGTGCGCTTCGGCCAGACTGCCGCCGAGAGCGACCGCGGACAAATAATGCGCCGCCGCCTGATCCGGCTGGCCGGTCCGGCCATACAGCGAGATCAGATTGACGTGCGCCTGCGCGTCCGAGGGATCCGCCTCGATCGCCTTCAGATGCAGGGCGATGGCGTCCGAGAGCCGGCCCTGGGCGCCGAGCCGCACCCCTTCGGCGAGCAGATCCCGACCTGCCGTCTTCATCGGCTTGATCTGGTCCAGCAGCCGGTCCGGCGGAGCGGGGCGGCGGGGGCCCAGCTCGCGATACAGGGTCATCTGCTCCCGCGCGCGCTCGCCGGCGCCAGCGTTCCGATACGCGAGCGCCAGCGCGTAGTGCGCCGCCCCGAAGCCCGGCTCCAGTTCAAGCGCCCGCTCGTACTCCCGGGTGGCTTTCGCGGCGTCTCCTCGAGTCGACAGGAGGCGGCCGAAACCATAGTGGGCGACCGCCAGGTCGGGGAAGTCGTGGATCACGGCTTCGTACGTCTGCGCGCCGCCCTCCAGATCACCGGCATTCGTCAAGGCGTCCGCCAGACGGAGCCGGGCGGGCCAGTAGCCCGGTTCAATCTCCAGGGCCTGGCGGAACAAGGCAGCGGCGGTGCCGTTCTCCCCGAGCTCCGCCTCGACGACGGCGGAGAGATACGTCCAGGACAGCGACCGGGGGTCGAGCTCGCGCGCGCCGCGGTAGCATGTCCCGGCGAGGCGATATTGTTCGTACGCATGCAGCACCATGCAGAGGTGGCCTCGAACGGCGGCATCGCGAGGCCGGGCCGCCGCCGCGGCGTAGGCGTCCTGCACGGCCGTCCGGACCGGCGGAGGCAACCCTTCCATGCTCAGCTGCGGCAGCGCGACGGCGTCAGACCTCACGGGCTGTGCCGCGGCAGCATGGGAAGCCAGCACGAGCCAGAAGGCCAGCGCTCCCGGTGCGGCGCAGACATGGAGACGACGGAACGTGCGCGCAGCCAGGGGGCACGCGTTCCACGTGGCGCGGCCGTCACGCCGCGGAGCGCAAAGCTGAGAGAGCATGACTTGCGTGGTGCGGAGTATACCGAATCACGCTGGCCCTGACAGGGCCCGCCTCCGGCATCCGATGACACTGGCTCGATGAGTGCCGATCCGGCGGCGCTGGCATCCAGGCCAAGCCGTGAAACTATATCGAGATGCGCCCTGGAGTCTGGATTGCCGCCTCAACCGTCACATCGTTATTTTTCTTCGGGGCTTCCGCAGCGAGGGCGCAGATCGGGCCCTCCGGCGAGGCTTCCCTCGTCCGCCCGCTGCCACCATCGGCAGACGGCTCCGCTCCACCCACTCCTGTGCTGCACGTGGATTTCTCGGTGACGAATGCCTTCGACGGCAACCTCACCCGGGACGAGGTGCCGCTCCGTTCGTACGGGCTCGCTCCGGGCGTCTCCGTGCGCTACAACCCGCCCGGCCCGTTCGAGGCGGGATACGATGTCGCATTCCTCGAGTACACGGCGACCGACCGGTGGGACCGCGTCAGCCACGCCGTCTCCGCCTCGATGACGCGCCGCCTCGCGGGCGTTCGCCTCCAGACCCGGGCCGAGGGCACCTGGAAGGTGCCGGCGGACACTCTCGATCTGACCAGGCAGGCGGAAGTCTCGGAACGGGCCACCGTCGCGCTCGCCGAGTCCACGCGGCTGCAGCTGACGGCAGCCTGGCGGTACAGGTACTACATCGACCATCCCGAGACGAGCGGCATCAGCCCCTACCTGAGCGGGAGGCTCGACCGCCGGTTCGGGGATCGGCACGCGGTCGTCGGCTATCGATTCCAGACGCGGCAGTCACGCGCACGAGCCGACCGCTTCAGACGGCAGGGCTACTCGGTCGGCTTCTCGACGCCGGTCACGAGGCCGGACGACGAGCTGGCGCTCGAATTCGAGTTTCGTCCGCAGATCTATCAGGGATTCATCGACGAGAGCCCCGACCCGGTCCGGCGCCGGGATCGCCGGGTCGTAATGACGGCGGAGTACGAGCGCCCGGTCGGCGCACGGATAACCATGCGGTGGCTTGCCGGGTTCCAGAAGCGCACTTCCAACGATCCGGACAAGCGGTTCACCGACCCGACTGTGGCGTTGACCCTCCGTTACCGCTGGCTCTGACGGGGCCGGAAGACGGAGAGCGGAATCCGAGGCCGAACTGGCCGAGCCGCACACCGTGACACCCTATTGAGGGTGCTGGTTGAGCGACAGCAGGTTGGCGAGCAGCCGGTAGGCGCCCGGCACACCGTAGGGCAACTGGCGGTGGAAGGCGTAGGCGAAGTAAGTGTAATGGCCGCTGCCGTATTTCGCGTGCAGCCATCCGCCCTGCTGCGGCTTCTGCCCGCGATCCCAGGTCGCGATCATCGCCGTGTATTCCGGCGCCCAGGTGGACCAGAATTTCGACCCGCGCTGCTCCACCCAGTGGTCGAAGTCGGCCTTCGTGATCTTGTTCGGCGTGTTCAACACCGGCTCGCCGGGCGCGAGAATGTCCACCGGCGAGTCTTCCTCCGACACCTCCTCCGCGTCGCGCAGCAGTTCCGCCGGGAACGGCGCATACAGCGCCGGCACGAACTCCTGGGTGTTGTAGAGCACGATCAGGTTGCCACCGTTCTTCACGTACTCGAGCAGCCGCCGGTTGTAGGTCTTGAGATCCTCGCGGACCGCGTAGGCGCGGGTGCCGGTCATGATGGTGTCGAAGCGGCCGAGGTCGCCGCTGGCGAGGTCCTGCGCTCCGAGCAGCTGCACGGCCACGCCGAGTTGCGCCAGACCCGCGGGGACGTCGTCGCCCACCCCCATCACGTAGCCGACCTTGAGGCCGGCCGGGATGCGGACGTCGACGCCGCGGACGCTCGCCGCCGCCTCGTGATAGAGGTAGCGCGTTTCGAGGTCGCGATGCTGGAGCACGTCGTAGCCTTCGCGGAACTCGCGGCCGTTGGCGGTGGCGACCGCCTCGATGCGGTAGTCGCGGTCCTCGAGCGCGGGAATCGTCACGGTGAACGGAAAGAACGTCCGCTCCCCAGCGTGCGCGAAGGCAAACGGCTGCGACGCCGGCTCGGCCTTCCATCCCTCCGGCAGCGACAGCTTCAGGGTGCCCTCGGACTTGCCTTCGACGTTGTTGACGATCTCGGTCCGCAGCTTCACCTGCTTCTGCGCCATGCCCAGCGGGACGACGGCCTGTGCCGGCGTCAGGGTGACGCCAATGGCCGGGACCACAGCGAGCACACGGGTGTCGTAGCCATAGGGCAGGTTGGCCTCGAGCCGCGTCACCGGCTCGCGGACCTCGACCGGTACGCCGCCGACCGCGAAGGTCGCCGCGGCGGCGAGCGGCGGCTCGGCGGCGGGCCGGTAAAGCTGCGACTGATCGGCGACGGTGTACCGCGGCGCCTGGATGTCCTTGCGGGTGAAGTAGGGCCGGGTCAGCGGCGCATCCGGCGGCACCTGGAGTGTGAAGGTTGCCGTCAGCGGAACGTTGGCGGCGGCATCGTGGGTGGACGGCTCCGGCTGTGCTCCCCAGGGCGTCTTCGAGACGAGCGACACACGCACCGTCGTCACCGGCACGGCACTCCGGTTCACGAAGGTCGTCTTGACCTCGAAGGTCTGTCCGGGAACCACCGGGGGCATGGCCGGCGGGCGCGCGAATGCGGCCGCGGGCCCGGTCGGGTCCCGGGTGCCGGCGGGCCGCGCCAGGGCGGTGAAGACGAGGCCAAGGCTGGCGGAGATGGCCTGCTGCATCTGCTCCTCTTTGATGGCGAGCACGGCCGCGACGTCGGGATCGCTGCCCAACTGGCGGCGGGCCGCCCGCGTGGCCGAGAGTGCCCGTGCCAGCGCCGGCGCCGCGGCCGAGGGGTCGGTCATCCGGAAACCGTCCACCGCCGACTTCACTTCACGATCGATCGCGGCGAGCGCGGCGTCAGCCCCGGCCGGCGGCGTCTTGCGCAGGGCCGTGTAGAGGCCGGGAATGGTGGTGTCGATGCCGTCGAAAAAGCTGGTCTCCTTCGCCGGCGCATCGACGATCGACATCAGGCGCTTGTAGTACGACACCGTGGGCCCCGCCTGCGGCACGAACTGGCCGCTGTTCTGCGACCGCTGAAAGCTCAGCCCCAGGCGGCTGAAGGTCTGGTAGGAGTCGCCGAGGACCGGATCGTAGACGCCAGTGTCGACTCGCAGCGTCCAGTCCTCGTTCTCGCGCACGCCGCCCATATACAGCTTCAGTGCCTGCCAGGGCCGCAGGCCGGCGGCGATCTGCTCGGGAAACATCTTCGGATCGGCCGCCGCCGTGAACGCCTCCCGGGTGATCAGCCCCGCAGCCTCGTGGTTGCCGTGACCGTCGCGCGGGTTTCCCTGGAAGCGGGCGATCAGCACGAACGGCCGCTCCATCCGGATCACGCGGACGACGTCGCGCAGGACGTTGTCGCGGCCCCACTTGTCCAGGGTCTCGTCGAGACGCTTCGAATAGCCGTAGTCAATCATCGTCGTGAAGTACTGCCGGTCGACGCCGTAATAGCGGTCGGCGACCAGCAGCTCCTCGGTCCTGATCAGCCCGACGGCGTCGAAGAGCTCCGACCCGATGGCGTTGTCCCCCGACTCGCCGCGGTTGAGGGTCAGCAGCGACAGCCGCGCGCCCAGGCCTCGGCTGAGCAGCGCCAGCACGCCGCCGTGCTCGTCGTCCGGATGCGCGGTGGTGTGCATCGCGCTGGCGGTGGTCCGGAGCTTCCTCAGCTTCTGCCAGACACCGGCGGCGCCCTGATCCTGGGCCGGCGCCTGGGTGCGCACCGGGGCAGGCATGAGTGAAGCGGCGAAGCCCAGAGCCATGGCCAGGGTGACGCGTCGGGTCGTTGTCTGCATGCGTACCGGTTCGGGGGTTGGAGGAACGAGTGGCGAGGCGAGCCTCACGCGGATTCTCTGAGCAATGTTTGCGCACTGTCAAGCAGGCACCGACGCCGTGTCACCGACGCCGCTGTCAACCGACGCCGCCCCTTGCGGACAGCCTCGAAGGCGTTGCGCCGGTCAGGGTTGCCTGGCGGCGACGTCGACGAGGGTGCGGTAGATCATGTCCGTGCCGGCGCCGAGCGACGCGACGCTGACTCGCTCGTCGTTGCCGTGCATCCGGGTGAGATCCGCGGCGGTGATCGGATACGGATAGATGCCGTAGACAGGAATGCCGCGGCTGCGCCAGGCGATGGCGTCGGTGCCGGCCTGAAACAGGTAGGGGGTGACTTCGGCGCCGGGGAAGGCGAGGCGCGCCTGACGCTCGAGCGCACGGAAGAGATCGGTCGTCTCCGGCGACGGCGCGCCGCGGCCGGCGGTCGCGGCCGCCGTCGGGTTGGCGAAGCTGAGCGTAATCGCCGGATCGTCGATGGCGCGCTCGAGCGACGCCAGCAGCGCATTGACGTCGGCGCCAGGCACGATGCGGACGTTGAGCGTGGCCTGCGCGGAGCCGGGGATGACGTTGCTCCTGATGCCGGCGTTCAGCAGCACGGGGGCGAAGGTGTTGCGGATGAGCGCGTGCAGGAGCGGATCGCGGCTGACCTCGGCATCGGCCCGCGCCAGCGCCGCGGCATCGCCGCCGTCAGCCAGGGTGGCGAGCGAGCCGGCCAGCGAGCCGTCGGTGGTCTTCGCCAGCGTCCGCAGGAACCGGCGGGTGCCGTCGGTGATGGAGAGCGGCGACTCGAACCGCGACAGCGCCGCCAGCGCCCGCGACAGCGTAAAGATGGCGTTGTCGGGCCGCGGCATCGACGAGTGCGTCGAGGTGCCGCGCGCGGTCACCAGCACCGCGACGCTGCTCTTGTCGGCGGTGGAAATGCTCACGTACTCGACGTGGCCGTCCGCGCCCTTGAGAATCCAGCCGCCCTCGTTGAGCGCGAACTCGCAGTCCATGTCGTCCCAGTTGCGCTCCGCCAGCCAGGAGGTGTTGTACTGCGCCGCCTCCTCGTCCGGTTCGACCAGCAGGATGACGTCGCGGGCCAACGGCACCTTGTTCTCGGCCAGCATCATCACCGCCCGCGCGAACACCGCCATCCCGCCCTTGAAGTCGATGGCGCCGCGGCCGAGGACATGACCGTCGCGAATCACCCCTGCGAAAGGATCGACGGTCCATCGCTCCCGCTCGACGCCGACGACGTCCGCATGCGCGGCGAGCAGCACCGGGCGGCGGCTGCCGTCGCCGCGCAGGCGCGCGAACAGCGCCGCCTTGCCCGGCTCCGGCGTCGGGACGATCTTGATCTCGAAGCCAAGCGCCGCCAGCCGCGGCGCCAGCAGCTCGGCGATTCGCTGCTCGTGACCGGGCGGATTGCTGGTGTCGACGCGAATCAGGTCGATGAGCAGCCGCGTGGTGGCGTCAGCCGTTTCCGTGGCGCTCCGTTGCGGCGCCGCGGCGCGGCCGGGAGCGGCGAGTGCGCAGCAGACAACGGCCGCGGTGGCGAGTGGGCGCAGGCGCATGGCAGGGATGACGACAGGACCTGGAACCGAAACCCGGCGGAGGCCGTGGCGACAGCGGATGATAGCGCGCCAGGCGGGGATCGACAAACCACGCGCGGTGCGCAGTATGGTAGAATTCAGGTTCACCAAATCAAACGATGGCCGCCTCTTCCCATTCGAATTCGGCCCGCCGTGCGTCCGTGCTCCTCGTCGAGGATGACCGGGACACGCGCGACATGTATCGGATGTGGCTGGAACACGTGGGCTTCGCGGTCTTTGCCTCCGAGAACGCCGAGGAGGGATTCAACACCGCGCTGGCGCGGCAGCCGGGGGTGGTGGTGACCGACTACATCCTGCGCAACGGCCCCAGCGGCGCCGAGCTCTGCCGCCGGCTCAAAGCTGATCCCCGCACCGGCCACATCCCGACCCTGCTGATGACCGGTTCGGCCGAGCGGCGCACCGTCGACGGTGCACTCGAGGCCGGCTGCGCCATCGTCCGCCTGAAGCCGTATCTGCCGGACGCCATGCTGGCCGACATCGACGCGCTGATGCGCGGCGAGCAGCCGGAGGCGATCCCGATCGAACACGACGGCCGGTAGACGCGATCGCGAACGCTACTCGCAGTAGCGGCCCACCAGCTTGCACAATGCGTCGAAATCCGCGGGCTTGTCGACGCAGGCGACCGCGCCGAGCTGGCGCGCTTCGGCCATCATCTCGGGTCCACCGGCCGAGACGCAAATCACCGGCACGTCGGCGCCAATCTGATCGCGCTCCCGCAGCGCCAGGAACGTCAGCCCGTCCATCACCGGCATCATCAGATCGAGCAGGATCACGCACGGCCGCTCACGCTCGAGCCGTCTGAGCGCCTCGGCACCATTACTGGCAGCGGTGACGTCGAACCCGCTGCACTCGAGCGCCATCCGCTCGAGCGCTTGCATGTCGGGGTCGTCTTCGATGATCAGCACGCGCGGCATGTCTTGCGCCACGATACCCCGACCTGCCGCTGCGATGCCAGCCGCAGGCCAGGCCGCCCATCCGTAACAGGCCGCCGATGCGCCCGATCGGCGCGGCTCCGGTCGGCGTCCCGGCCGTCCCGACAGGGCGCGCCGTCTCGCGCGGCGATCCGTGCGATTAGTGGTGGCGCGGCTGTCGCCTTGGCGCACGCGGGGAATTGTGGGCGAGCTGGGGCACCCGCTGGACCGGCGCCCCCCGCCCGCGTCTGTCGTCGTCGCCCGCGGACGTCTCGGCGCGGAGGACCCCGGCGCCCTCGTGCGCCTCCTGCTGCTTCGGCGGCGGCGGCAGCGCCAGCACCAGGCCCTGAAAGACGCAGAGCAGCCGGTACGTCACCGAACCCATGCGCGGTCCGAGCAGCGGGGAGCCGTGCAGCCCGACGACGATCAACCCGGCGCGGCGATCGTGCGCGACTTTCGCCGCCTCCTCGGCAGGATCCCCGTACGCCACCAGCCCTTCGGGATGCAGGGTGTCAGGGATGCCGGCCACGAGCGCATTCAAGCCGTCCTCGGCGACGGCGCGGCGGTCGGCCTCGAGCCCCGCCAAATGGAGGCGTGAAGCCAACGGCGTCTTGAGCGGTTCGACGACGTGGAGCAGCAGGAGCGGGAGCCCGAGCGCCAGTCCCAGTGCCTGCGCCACCCCGACCTGATGCGCCGATCCCGGCGAAAGATCGACCGGGACCATGATGCGGCCGATCAGGCGCTTGGCGTCGTCGAGCCGGACCGTCCCCGGATGCGCAGGCGGGGTCAGCAGCACCGGCCAGGACGTCTCACGCAGAACACGCTCGGTCGTCGCGCCGAAGAACAGCTTGCGGATGCCGGTCAGGCCGTGCGTGCTCATGACGATCAGATCGCAGTCGCGCTGGCGCGCCACCCGCAGCGTTTCCGTAGCCGCCTTGCCGACCGCCACCTCGTAATCGATTGCGGTGAAGACCGTGGCGTCGGGACCCAGAGTCTCCGCGACGAAGTCCTCCATCGCCGCCCGGGTGTCGTCGGGGCGCCACAGAATACCGGTGCCGAGATCGGCCGCTTCGGTCATCTGCGGGTCCTCTACCGTGAGTAGGACCACGCGGGTGGGCAGGTGTGCCGCGATCGCGGCAGCATGGCGCAGCGCCCCGGCGGACGCGGCGGAAAAATCAATCGGACAGAGGATCGTCGGGCGCATGGGCATGGAGTCCTCCCGCGAGGGCGGCCAGCCGCCTCGCAGCGCGTTTCGGGGCGATGCCTGATCGAAAGCAACGGGCGCGCCATTGCGACACGGCCCACTCCGGCTCGTTTTTCGCGCGGCCGGCGGCGGCGGCGGGGAAAATTTCCCATCTTGCGGAAATACCCCCGCACCCGGCCCGG
>JAYTEJ010000569.1:0-1979 GCA_043735365.1 Acidobacteriota bacterium | reverse complement strand
CGCCGTGCAGCACATCTGCTGGGACGGGTGCATGTTCTCGAACGCCGTGATGACACAGCCGAAAACCTGGAACGACGTGCTGTCGACGATGCTGTCGGTCCGGAACAAGCAGGGATGGAACTGAGAACAGGGTTCCACGGGGTTCTACGGGGTTCCGCGGGGTTCGGCGGGGTTCGGTTCTGCGGGGTTCGGCAGGTTCGGTTCTCCAGGGTTTCGCAAGGTTCGGGTTCTGCGGGGTCCGGCAGGGTCAGGGTCTGCAAGGTTCCGGACGTGGGACGAGGAGTGGAATGAAGACACTGAACATCGGGCTGGTCGGGTATGGCTTCATGGGCCGGACGCACTCGAATGCGTTTCTGCAGGCGCCGCGGTTTTTTGATTTGCCTTACCGGCCGGTGCTCAAGGCGGTCGCGGCGCGGAATGCGGCTCGGGTGAAGGCGTTCGCGGCGAACTGGGGCTACGAATCTTCAGAGACGGACTGGCGGGCGCTCGTCGACCGCAAGGACATCGACGTCATCGACATCGCCAGCCCCAACGACACCCACCGCGAGATCGCCATTGCCGCGGCGAAGGCCGGGAAGATGGTGATGTGCGAAAAGCCGCTCGGACGGACGGCTGCCGAGGCGCTGGAGATGGTCTCGGCGGTCGAGACCGCCGCGGTGCCGAACATGGTCTGGTACAACTACCGCCGCGTGCCGGCAATCACGATGATCAAGAACCTCGTGGACGAGGGAAAGCTCGGCCGCATCTTCCACTACCGCACCAAATTCCTGCAGGACTGGACGATCTCCCAGGATCTGCCGCAGGGCGGCGAGGGGCTGTGGCGGCTCGACGTCTCGGTCGCCGGCAGCGGCGTCACCGGCGATCTGCTCGCCCACAACATCGACACCGCACTCTGGCTGAACGGCCCGATCGTCGAAGTCACCGCGATGACCGAGACCTTCGTCAAGGAGCGCAAGCACTCGCTGACCGGGAAGATGGAGCCGGTCGGGATCGACGACGCCAGCGCGTTCCTGTGCCGCTTCGAGAACGGCTCGACCGCGACCTTCGAGGCGACCCGCTACGCCCGCGGCCACAAGGCGCTCTACACGCTCGAGATCAACGGCGAGCACGCCTCGGCCTTCTGGGACCTCCACGATCTGCACCGGGTTCAGTACTTCGATCACGCAGACGAGGGGCGGGTGCGCGGCTGGCGCAACATCCACGTCACCGACGGTGATCAGCCCTACATGAAGCACTGGTGGGTGCCCGGCCTGCAGATCGGCTACGAGCACACTTTCATCCATCAGTTCGCGGACTTCGTCGAGGCGGCGGCCGGTGGCAAGAGCCCCGCGCCGACGTTCCGCGACGGGCTCGCCACCGACTACGTCACCGACGCCGTGCTCAAATCGGCAAAATCGCGGAAGTGGGAGAAGGTCGAAGGAACAAAATGACACACAAGACGCTGCAGGTCGCTTCGGTTCTGGCATTGACGACGCTCGTGTTCGCACCCCTTCCGCTCTGCGCCCAGGCCGCTGGACAGGGCCGCGGCGGCCCGCGCGGCGCCGCGCCGCTCGACCCGGACGATCACACCGGCTTCGAGGCGCTCTTCGACGGCACGCTCAAGAACTGGGACGGCGACACCGCCTACTGGCGCGCCGAAGGGGACGCCATCGTCGGCCAGACCACCGAGGCCAACCCGCTCAAGGAAAACACCTTCCTCATCTACCGCGGCGGCGAGCCGGCCGACTTCGAGCTCAAGCTCGAATACCGGATGAGCGCCACCAATAGCGGCATCCAGTTCCGCAGCACGCACCTGCCGCAGGGCACCAGGACCGGGCCGCAGAACACCCAGGAGATCGCCGGCAAGTGGGTCCTCAAGGGCTACCAGGCCGACATCGACTTCGCCAATCAGTACACCGGCATGATCTACGAGGAGCGCGGCCGCGGCATCGTCATGATGCGCGGCCAGGCGGTCAACATCGGGCCGGACGCGAAGCCGC
>JAYTEJ010000568.1:0-3109 GCA_043735365.1 Acidobacteriota bacterium | reverse complement strand
AAATGGCCGACGAGGCCCTCGCCGGCACGCCGTCAATCAAGCACGTCGTCGTCGTCCAGCGCAAGCCCGGAGCCGAAGAGCCGGCGGTGCTCAAGGCAGGGCGCGATCAGTGGTACCACCGCCTCATGCAGGACGCCGACGCGCACTGCGAGCCCGAGGCGATGGACGCCGAGGACATGCTCTACATCCTCTACACCTCGGGCACGACCGGGAAGCCGAAGGGCATCGTCCACACCACGGCGGGCTACCTCGTCGGCACCTACGCGACGACGAAGTGGGTGTTCGACCTGAAGGAAGACGACGTCTACTGGTGCACCGCCGATATCGGCTGGGTGACCGGCCACAGCTACGTGGTCTACGGTCCGTTGGCTAATGGCGCGACGGTGCTGATGTACGAGGGGGCGCCGGACTTCCCGACCAGGGACCGGTTCTGGCAGCTGATCGAGCGCTACGGCGTGACGATTTTCTACACCGCGCCAACCGCGATCCGCGCCTTCATGCGCTGGGGCACCGAGTGGCCGGCGAAGCGCGACCTCTCCACCCTGCGGCTGCTCGGCTCGGTCGGCGAGCCGATCAACCCCGAGGCCTGGATCTGGTACCACAAGAACATCGGCGGCGAGCGCTGCCCCGTCGTCGACACCTGGTGGCAGACCGAGACCGGGATGATCATGATTTCGCCGCTCCCGGGAATCACCAGTACGACGCCCGGCTCGGCGACCCATCCGTTCCCGGGCGTCTCGGCAGAGATCCGCGACGTCAAGGGCAATGCGATCACCACCGGCGCCGGGCTGCTGGCGCTGACGAAGCCCTGGCCGGCGATGCTCCGCGGCATCTACGGCGACCCCGAGCGGTTCGCCTCGCAGTACTGGGTGCGATGGCCCGACGGCGCCTACTTCGCCGGCGACGGCGCCCGCGTGGACGACGAGGGCAACTACTGGCTGCTCGGCCGCGTGGACGACGTCCTCAACGTCGCGGGCCACCGTCTGGGGACGATGGAGGTCGAGAGCGCGCTGGTCGACCACCACGCGGTGGCGGAGGCGGCCGTGGTCGGCAAGCCGCACGAGATCAAGGGACAGTCGGTGGCCGCCTTCGTGACGCTGAAGGAAGGGATCGAGGGGACGCCGGCGCTGGTGACCGAGCTCAAGGAGCACGTCGTCCAGAAGATTGGCGCCATCGCCCGGCCGGATCAGATCCTGTTCACCGCCGATCTGCCGAAGACGCGCTCGGGCAAGATCATGCGTCGCCTGCTGCGCGACATCGCCGAAGGCAAGGCGATTGGCGACACCACGACGCTGGCGGATCCGGCGGTCGTGGCCAAGCTCAAGACCGAATACGGGGAAGAGGAGGGGTAGCGCCGGCGCGAAGGCCAGGGGCCGCGCGCGGAGCGACTGTGATGGGCACCGTCACCGGCATCGAGATCGGCCCGGACTCCTGCGTGCTCGTCGCCGTGCGGCCGCGGCGGGGCCGGCCGCTCGAGGTGCGCGCGTTCCGGACGATCGAGCGTGCCGAATGGCCGTCGCACGACACCGCCGTGGCGGCGGCGCTCGAAGCGGTGCGCCGGCAGTTGAAGCTGCCGCGGCGCGCCCGCGTCGTCTCCTGGGAGCTTCCGGACGGCGCCCGAGTAGACGATCCGGTGGCGGTCGCGACCCTCCGCCCCTTGAAGGCCGCGGGCTTTCGCGTCGAGACGGTGCTGTCGCCGGTGCAGGCGCTGGTGCGGCTGGCGGCAAGCCGGCCGCGACAGGACGCGACCGCGTGGCTGGCGCTGAACGTGCACGGGGCGGCGATCGCGATCGTCCGCGGGGAAGCGCTGCTCTTCGAGCGCACCTTCCCCTGGGCCTATAACGCCGAGGCCGCCGGCACCCGCGCCCAACTCCTCCAGCGTTACTCGCTCGTCGCGCAGCTCGCGCCGGAGCTGCGGCGCGGGCTCTCCGATGTCAGCCACTTCAACAACGTCACGGTCGGTACCGTGATCACGTGCGGCGACCTGCCCGAGCTGCGGTCGCTGACCATGCCGCTCATCGAGGAGCTCGACCTCGAGGTGGAGACGCTCGATTCGACCGATGGCCTCGAGGCGGCCGGTCGGGCGCGGATGGAGCGGTTTCCGGAGTCCGCTCCCGCGCTCCGCCTGGCGTGCGCCGCCGCAACCACGGCACCCACGCCGGCGGGGTGGCTGGCGGGCACGGGGGCGCGGATAGCGGCCGCTGCCGCGATCCTGGCAGCGGTGGCGCTTGGCGCGCTGGTGATCAGAAACAACCGCGCCGAGGTCGAGCCGCCCGCCGCAACCGTCCGTCGTCAGGCGCCTCCAGGACCGTCGGCGACAGCGGCCGCGAAGCCGGCGCCGGTGCCCGTACCGGTCACTCCCGCGCCAGCCCCGGTCTCGCCGAGCCCATCGGAAGCCGCGACCGCGACATCGGGCCGGACGCCGCCCCCGCCCGCGCCGGCAACCCCGGCGCCCGCAGTGAAGGCGCCGATCACGCTGCCACCGCCCGCCGTGACGACGAATAGTCCGGCACCCTCGCCTGCTCCGGCGAGCACCGCCCCCGCAGGAAAGGCACCGACCGCGCCGCTGCCAGCGCCGGCCGCTGCCTCCGGCAGGCCGTCGTCGCCCGTGCCGAGCCTCGTGCCTGCGGTGAAGGCACCGATCGCGTTGAAGCCGCCGATCGTGACAACGAGCAAAACATCACCGCCGCCCGCGCCGGCGAGCCCAGCGCCTGCAGCGGTGAAGGCGCCAACCCCAGCGCTGCCGCCAGTTGCCGCAGAGCGAACACCGCCGCCGGCCCGGCCGTCCGGCAAGGCTGAGGCGCTCCTGAAAGATCCGTTGCCGAAGCTCGATTCGGTGCTGATCGACCAGAATCGCCGTCTCGCGATTGTCGATGGCGGCCTGGCGGGGGTGGGGGACCGCATCGGATCACGGGTGATCGTCGCCATCAACCGCGATGGCATCGTCTTGCGCGAGCCCTCGGGGCTGGAGGTCCGCGTCCCCCTGCGGCTGGCGGTCGGGCGCCCGGACTGAGAGCGGCGGGTGTAGTGTAGAGGTGAATAGTGCGCGGGCGATGGAACCGGACGCCGCGACTTGTCGTCCATCGTCTTCAGGCCCGCGATTACCCTG
>JAYTEJ010000567.1:0-1529 GCA_043735365.1 Acidobacteriota bacterium | reverse complement strand
ACGGTGATTGGCGGCGGCGATTCGATCGCCGCGGTCGCCAAGGCGGGGGTGACGGACCGGATCACCCACATTTCGACCGGCGGCGGCGCCTCGCTCGAGTTCCTCGGCGGCCGCAAGCTGCCGGGCGTCGTCGCGCTCGGCTAAGGACCCTAACCCAAGCGGAGAGACATCATGCGCGTGCCATTCATCGCGGCCAACTGGAAGATGTTCAAGACCGTCCAGGAGGCGGTGGTCTTCGCCAAGGAGTTCCGAACGCTGGTCAAGGACATGGCCGACGTCGAGATCGTGGTGGCGCCGCCCTATACGGCGCTGCACGCGGTCGCCGAGGCGGTGCGGAACTCCCCGATCGGTGTGGCCGGGCAGAACCTGCACTGGGAGCGCGAAGGGGCGTTCACCGGCGAGATCAGCGCCGCGATGCTGAAGGAGGCGGGGGCCGAATACGCGATCATCGGCCACTCCGAGCGGCGGCGGCTGTTTCACGAGACCGACGAGACGGTCAACCGCAAGCTGGTGGCGGCGCTGGCGGCGCAGTTGACCGCGATCGTCTGCGTCGGCGAGACGCTCGAGGAGCGGGAGAAGAACGAAACCCTGGCGGTGCTCGACCGGCAGATCACGGCGGGGCTGGACGGCCTCAACGGCGACCAGGTCGGCTCGCTGGTCCTCGCCTACGAGCCGGTCTGGGCGATTGGCACGGGGCGCAACGCCACTCCGCAGCAGGCCGGCGAGGCGCACGCGCACATCCGCTCGCGGGTGCGGCAGGGGTTCGGCGGCGCGGCGGCCGACCATTGCCACATCATCTACGGCGGCAGCGTCAAGCCGGACAATATCCACGAGCTGATCCAGCTTCCGGACGTGGATGGCGCGCTGGTCGGCGGCGCCAGCCTGGACGTCACGGCGTTCTTCGACATTGTGGCGCGGAGCCGCCAGGGCGCGGTATAATCGGCCGTTATGCTCTACTACCTGCTTTCGACGGTCTACGTCCTCGCCTGCTTCCTCCTGCTGCTGGTCGTCCTGCTCCAGCAGGGCAAAGGGGGCGACATGGCGAGTGCGTTCGGCGGCGGCGGCAGCCAGACGGCATTCGGCGCCCGCGCCGGCGCGACGGTGCTGACCAAGGCCACGGCAGTGCTGGGCGCGCTGTTCATGCTGGGCGCGATCGTCCTCGGCGTGATGGGCCAGAAAGGCCCCGGCTCGCTGATGCGCGGCCTCGGGTCTCCGGCCCCGGTCACCGCGCCGCCGCTCTCGACGCCTGCCCCGACAGGGGCACCGGCGGCCACCACGCCCGCGCCGGCGGCTCCCTCGACTCCGACGACGACGCCGGAGCAGCCGAAGAAGTAGCTCGCGTTCTCACCCTCGCGAAAGTGGCGGAATTGGCAGACGCACCAGCTTGAGGGGCTGGCGGTAGCAATACCGTGGGGGTTCGAGTCCCCCCTTTCGCACCAACTTTGAATCGGCGGGGCCCCCGGCACCCCGCCTGGCTCCCTCCGCTCCGCTCGCACTCCGCTGCTCGCTCCGCTCCGTTCGCACCAACT
>JAYTEJ010000566.1:0-3152 GCA_043735365.1 Acidobacteriota bacterium | reverse complement strand
ATCGCCCGCATGTGATGGCGGTGCCCCCCCTCGACCGGAGCCCCCGTCTCGAGACTCACCCCCAGCGAGGTCTTGTAGAGGGCGCCCTCGATATCGTGGACCGCAAGGGCGTTCCCCGCCAGCAGCACGTCCACGTAGCCCATGCGGATGAGGTCGCAGAAGTAGTTCGCCGCGCCGGTATGCACCACCACCGGGCCGACGACGAAGACGATGCGGCCGCCGCCGCGTTTGACCTCGCGAATCATGTCGGCGATGCGCACGACGCTGGTCTCGACGTGCCGCTCGGACGAGATCCCTCCGGTCATGAAGGCGAACCCGTGCCGATCCCGCTCCCGGAACTCCGGGACCACGCGGATGCCGTCGAGCGAGCAGACGACGCGATCACCCTTGCGCAGGTCGCGCAGCTTGCGGCAGGCGGCGCGCCCCTCTTCGATGACCACCGCCGCGTCCATCCGCTGCCGCTCGACCTCGAGCCACTGCCCGCCATGGCGGATCCAGGTGTGGTGGTTGCTGGTGGAATAGAAGTCGTCCGGGGCGCAGCCGTCGGCCGGGGCCGGCTGGAGCTCGGCATCGAGGTCGGCGGCGGTGCGGCAGCCGACCGCCAGCAGCTCCTCGAGCAGCGCCTGCATGGCCGCGGCGCTGGCAGCCGAGATGCGCATCTGGAGACGGGAGAAATCGTCGTTGGTGCGGCCGATCGTGAACTCGACCACCTCGAAGCTGGCGCCGTGCTTGACGACGGCGTCGAAGATTTCCGTCATCAGCCGCGAGTCGATCAGGTGACCCTCGGTCTGGACAATTTCGGTAACGGGAGTGTCGGTCACGGGCCCCTGCGGTCTGGGCGGCGGGCCGGCCCGCGCCCGAAAAAGAAAAGGGCAGGCCCGGCGTCGCCGGACCTGCCCCATCAGTTTACCGCTGTTCGGCGCTACCGCTTGATCGAGTCGCCGATGTCCTTGATGGCCTCGCCGACCTTGCGGCGGCCCTTGCCGAAACCTTCCTGCACGTTCCCGGCAGCCTCGTCGGCGACGCCTTCGTCATGAAGACGCTCGTTGTCGGTGACGTCGCCGGCCGCCTGCTTGATCTTGCCCTTGAGCTGTTCGCCCTTGCCGTCGAGTTCGTCGCGGTTCATGTAGTCAGCCTCCTGGGAGCGGTGATGCTCCACTGGAAGTGCTTACAAGAACCGGTGCGTCAGCCGTATCCAGCCGCTGAGCTAGCGCCTCGGCTCGATCGCTATTGCAGACCGAAGCAGTAAAGCGTGCCGTCGTAGGTGCCAAGGTAGATCCGGCCGTTCGCCACCGTCACCCCCGAGAAGTGGTTCCATTGGTGGATCTGCTCGCCGCTCGACCACAGCTCCTTCCCGGTCTGCGCGTCGAGGGCGTACAGGGTCGCGTGGGTCCCTTTCGCGGCGCGAATGGTGGAGTCGAACTGCAGGCCGATGTCGGGAAACGACTGCTTGGTCTCTTCGCCGCTGCCGTAGCCGAAGACCATGCCGTTGGCGACGATCACCGGCTCGCCGCGCTTCATGTCGCGGGAGATCCAGGCCGGAACGAGCTCGAGCGTCCCCGCCTTGTCGACCACCTTGAAGGCGGCGACGCCGCCGTCTTTGGTCGCCGGGGTGTTCATGATCGGGAACTTCGCCTGCGAGTGCGCCGGGCCCCAGAAGGGAGCCAGCACCCAGCGGGTCCCGGTGCCGTCTTCCCAGGTCGACATCGCCCCCCAGCTGCCGGCATCCTGGAAGTCCACTTCCTCATTACAGAACAGCGGCGTCTTGAACAGCGGCGTTTGATGATCGGCGCCGCCGAGCGACTTGGGGTCGAGCAGGTAGACCCGGCACTCCTTGCCTGACGCCGCCATCAGCTCGCGCCCCTTGAAGGTGAAGATCGTCGGCGTGTTGTTGGGATCGAGGTCGCGCTTGCGCAGCCAGTCCCAGTTCTTCGGCGTGTAGTAGTCCTTGAGCCGCAGCTTGTTGTCGGCCATCTCGACGCCGATGACGCTATTGGCATAGCGCGGCGGATCGCTGGTCGGGTCGTAGATCCCGTCCCCCGTCGTCGTCCACGCCACGCCGGTCGAATCGATGACCGCGCCGCGCCGCCCCCAGGCGCCGCCGCTGCCGGCGTTGAAGTTCATCACGGTATGCGACGGGTCGTCGAGCTTGACGGCCGACAGCGTCTCTCCCGCGTAGGTGTTCGCCATCCAGATGGTGTTCCCCACCAGGTTGAGCGCCCAGCCCTTGCCGAGATGGAACATGAACGGCGGCTGCAGCTCCTCGCCGGTGGCCGCATTGAGCGTCCGCAGCATGCCGTCGCCGGTCACGAAATAAATCGGCCGACGGCCCTGGGCGTCGGCCGGCCCGATGACCGGCGTGTCGCTGCTGCCTCCGGGCCGGAGGAACCCGAGGTGGGCGGGGTCCTGCGGCTCATTGGCGCGGCCGCCCCCGCCGCCGGGCGGCGTCGGCGGCGGGTAGTCCCAGTGCTTCTGCCAGAGGATCTTTCCGGTCTCGACCTCGAACGCGTAGAGATTGTCGGAAATGCCGGTCACGAACCCCACCTGTTTAGTGCCGGCCGGCGTCGCCAGCTGCCCGACGATCAGCACCGGCATCAGCGAGTGCAGCGCCCGTACCGGGTTGTCGGTATGAAGCCTCCAGAGGAGCTTGAGATTCTTGACGTTCTCCCGGGTCAGCGTCTTCTCGTCACGGTTCCACCCGGTGCGCTGGTTGTCGCCGCCGTCGGTGGTCCAGTCGTAAAGCGCCGCCCCGGACTGGGCACTGAGCGTCGCGAAGGCGGGCCCGCGCCCCGCGCCCCACGCGGCCGCGCAGCAGAGTGCCAGTGTCCCGAGACTCACAGCTTTTCTCATCTTTGACCTCGATCGCGTCGTCTATCGTGCAAGGTTGATCGGTCTTCAGCGCTCGGCCGGCATCCCGAACGCGTAGAGCGTGCCGTCGTCGGCGGTCACATACACCTGGCTGTCGCCGCCGGAGGGGCCGGCGCCGTGGGCGCCGGCGGTGATGGTGGTGCCGCTGCTCCAGAGCGGCTTGCCGGTGGCGCCGTCGAGCGCATGGAGAACGGCGGATGCGCCGCGCGCCGCGCGGCCCGCCGCGACGTCACCCGCGGCAACCGCGAAGACGACGCCGTTCATCACCAGCGGCGCCAGCGGGT
>JAYTEJ010000565.1:0-4503 GCA_043735365.1 Acidobacteriota bacterium | reverse complement strand
GTCGCCCGCCACTGCCGTCCGTCGCCGCGGGTGCGCATCGGCATGCTGCTCGGCCGCAACCGGGCCGCCAGCGCGTGCATGGACCTCAGCGACGGCCTCGCCGACGCGCTCACGCAGATCGCCGCCGCCAGCGGCACCGGCGCGAAGATCGACGCCGCGACCCTGCCGATCGATCCTGGCGCCGCCGCGTGGTTCACCGCCGCCGGGCAGGATCCCGTCACCGCCTCGCTCGCGGGAGGTGACGACTACGAGCTGCTGTTTGCCGTGCCGAAGCGCCGGCGCGGCCGGCTGCGATCGGTCGCACGCGAGGCCCGCGGTGTCCCGATCACCTGCATCGGGGAGCTCACCGCCGCGCCGGGCGTTGTCGTCGCCCGCGACGGCCAGATGATTCCCTTGCCTGCCGGCTTCACCCACTTCTAGCCCATGCTCGGATTGGCGCGTCTCCGTCCCTGGCTCAATCAGCTGCTCCACACCCACGACACCCCGCAGCGCACCGCCGCGGCCTACGCGATCGGCATCTTCTTCGGGTTCTCGCCGTTCCTCGGCCTGCACACCGTGCTCGGCCTGGCGGTGGCGTTCGCGCTGGGCCTGAACCGGGTCGCGGTGCTGCTCGGGATCTACTCGAACCTGCCCTGGATCCTGCCCGCCTACTACACGCTGGCGACGATGCTGGGAGCGGCCCTGCTGCGGCTCGACCTGCCTCCGAGGCTGCTGGCCCAACTGCGGGATTCGCTCGCCCACGACTCGTGGGCGAACTTCCGGCACCTCGCCCGGAGCCTGACGCCGCTGCTCTGGGCCTATGGCCTGGGCTCGACCATCGGGGCAATCCTCCTGGCGCTGGTCGCCTACCGTGTGGCGCTGGTAATGATCGTCAGGCACCGACGAAGACTGGAGATCGGTCACAAGCCAGAACATACTGATTTGTAAAGACTTACAAGTATGTCATGGCATGGAATTAGCGCCGGTTTGGGCTTTGACTGAGCCCCCCCAGGCGTCTAAGATGGGGGTCAGGCAATGCTGCTCCTGTCACGGTCCACCGGCCGGAAGCTCATCGCCACAGCCACCGCGGCGGTGGCCTTTGCCTTCTTGTACGAGGTCACGTTCCTCGACTCCCATAACGCCGCCCGCCAGGCCGAATTGCGCGAGACCACGGCGGCGCCGGCGCCCGGCGTGAAGCTGCAGTTCACCGCGACGGCGTACTGCAAAGGGACGACGACGGCGTCGGGGGTCAACGTACGGACGGGGATTGCGGCGGCGGACCCGGACCTGCTGCCGGTGGGGTCCGTCATCCAGGTGGACCGGCTCGACGGCTACAACGGCATCTATACAATCATGGACACCGGCCCGGCCGTCCAGGGGCGCCACATCGACATCTACATGTGGAGCTGTAACGAGGCGCTGGCGCTCGGCCGCCGGCCGGCGGGCATCACGGTGCTGCGGCTCGGGTGGAATCCGCGGGCGAGCACGCCGCGGCTGGTCGACCGGCTCTTCCGCCAGCGCGAGGCCAACCAGGCTGCGCCGCTCGCCCCGAAGGACACCGGCGGCATCTGACCGCCGCCCCGATCCCCCTCTGCGGCCCTCACGGTCGTCGTCTGGCCGGGAAGGTGACGGGCCCTCCGAGACGGGATATCATGTCGCCGTCCTGACAGTTGGCCCGGCTTCATCCTGTCGTTGCCGGTTCACTCGATGACTCATATCAACAAGGAGAGCAAGTGAAGCAGTTCTTTACCGCTGGCGTCATCGTTCTGTTGACTCTCGGAAGCGCGCTGGCGCAGGAGCCCGCCAAGGCTGGCAGCGGCAAGGCGGCGGGAACAGTCGCCCAGGCCCTGATCGACATGGAGAACCAGTGGGCGAAGGCTTCCAAGGCGGGCAATGCCGACGCCCTGGCGCCGATGCTGGCTGACGATTTCGTCACACTGGACTCCGACGGCTCGATGCGCGGCAAGGCGGACACGCTGGGGCGCGTCAAGAAGGCCAAGTGGACGACCAACGAGATTGGCGATCTCAAAGTCATCGTCCATGGTGACACCGCGGTGGTGACCGGCTCGTGGACCGGCAAGGGCACCGACGGCGCCGGTAAGGCGATCGACAGCAAGGAGCGGTGGGTCGACACGTGGGTGAAGACGGGCAACGGCAAATGGCAGTGCATCGCGTCCGCCTCGGCCCCGGTCAAGTAGATCTCATTGAGAGCGTCGCGCTCCTGACGACAGGCGCGGCGCTCTCCCTTCGGTCGCTCACCAGCCACCCAATCGTTGTGCCTCAGTACGATCCTTTCACGATCGGCGTGTTCATCCCAGCTCCACCGACTCAGATTCTGGAGGATTGAGGCAAAGTCTCACATCCATGGCGGCCGTCAGGCCGGTTCAGCAACTTCTCGTCCATCCGGCGCGAGGCGGCGTTCCTGATCGCGGTACTGCAGCTGATACAGCTTGTAGTAGATCCCCCGCTGCCCGAGCAGATCCTGGTGCCGCCCGGACTCCCGCAGGTGGCCCTTGTGGAGGACCAGGATCGTGTCCATGTCCTGGATGGTCGAGAGCCGGTGGGCGATCGCGATCGTCGTCCGGCGGGCCATCAGCACCGCCAGCGCGTCGCGGATCAGCATCTCGGTCTCGGTGTCCACAGACGAAGTCGCCTCGTCGAGGACGAGGATGCGAGGGTCGAAGGCCAGCGCCCGTGCGAACGACAGCAGCTGCTTCTGCCCCACCGACAGCGTCGCGCCGCGCTCCGCGACCGCGCTGGCGTAGCCGTCCGCCAGGCGATCGATGAAGCGGTCGGCGTGGACCGCGCGGGCGGCGGCCCGCACCCCCTCGTCCGTAATCGATTCGCGTCCCAGCCGGATGTTCGCGGCAATCGACCCCGCGAACAGCTGCACGTCCTGGAGGACGAGGCTGAACAGGCCGCGCAGCTGCGCCAGATCCATCTCGCGCACGTCCACGCCGTCCACCACAATGCGTCCGCGGGTGACGTCGTAAAACCGCAGCAGCAGGTTGATGATTGTGGACTTGCCGGCGCCGGTGGCGCCGACGACGCCGACGCGCTCGCCGGGTCGGACTTCGAAGGAGACGTCGCGCAGGACGTAGTCCGGCTCCCCCTCGGCGGGGATGTTATAGGCGAACCAGACGTGGTCGAAGACGATGTGCCCGGCGGGCGCAGCGGCCGGGCGGACCGCGGCCGCGGTTTCGATGCGAACCGGGGTGTCGAGCAGCCGGAAGATGCGCTCGGACGAGGCCATCGCCGCCTGGAGGACGTTGAATTTTTCCGACATGTCGCTGATCGGGCGGAAGAAGCGGCCCGAGTAGAGGAGAAAGGCGACCAGCGAGCCGAGCGTGAGCGTGCCCTGGAGCGTCCAGCGGCCGCCGAAGAGGATGATCAGCGCCGCCGCCAGCGCGCCGATGATCTCGACGGCCGGATAGAACACCGCGTAGAAGAGGATCGAGTCGATGTTGGCGTCGCGGTGGCGGCGGTTGATGTCGTCGAAGCGATCGAAGCTGCGCCCCTCGCGGCGGAACAGCTGGACCGTGGACATCCCGGTGAGGTGCTCCTGCAGGAAGGCATTGATCCGCGCCACCCAGGTGCGGACGGTGCGGTACGACTCGCGGACGTTGCGCCGGAACCACTGCGTCATCAGGAAGATCAGCGGCAGCACCGCGAAGGCGACGATCGCCAGCCGCCAGTCCATCGTTACCAGTACGATCATGATGCCGAGGAGGGTGAAGATGTCGCCGAAGATCGAGACCACCCCGGAGGTGAACATGTCGTTGATGACGTCGACGTCGGTGGTGACGCGGGTCATCAGCCGGCCGACCGGGTTGCGGTCGTAGAACTGCAGGTCGATGCGCTGGAGGTGCCCGTAGATCTGCATGCGCAGGTCGTACATGATGCGCTGCCCGGTCATCTGCAGCGTCCACATCTGCAGGTACTCGAGCACGAACGAGGCGGCAAGGATGGCGAGAAAGGCGGCGGCAATCCGATCGATGCCGCGCAGATCGCCGGCGGCGATGTAGCGGTCGATCGCCAGCTTCATCAGGTAAGGCTGGGCGAGCTGCAGGATCGAGGCCGAGATGATCGCCGCCAGCGCCAGCGCCACCCGCGGCTTGTAGGGCCGCAGGTATCCCAGCAGCCGCCGCATCAGCGTGGCGTCGTAGGCTTTCCCGAGGACTTCTTCTTCGTGGTAGGACAAAATCAGCTTCCAGCTTCCAGCTTCCAGCTCCCGAATAACCAGCTAACGGTTGCCCGTCGCCGGTTGGCGTGTCAGCCCACCCTCATAGCGGGAATCGGGAAGCGGGAAGCTGGAAGCTGGAAGCTAGCCACTGGAAACTCTTTCATTCAACTTGCCGCCAGTTCCTCCTCGAGCAGCTGGCGCTTGTACAACGTCGCGTAGAGGCCGCCGTGGGCGACGAGCTCGTGGTGGCGGCCGCGCTCGGCGATGCGGCCGCGATCGAGCACGAAAATCTGATCGGCGTCCCTGACGGTCGAGACGCGATGGGCGACGATGATCGCGGT
>JAYTEJ010000564.1:0-3561 GCA_043735365.1 Acidobacteriota bacterium | reverse complement strand
TCACCCGCGCCTCGTCTCGCGAAGCCTACGTCGTCGACGACGTGGCGCTGCCGACGGAGAATCCGTGGCGCCGGAACGTCCGCCTGAGCGACATCCAGTTCCTCAGGGACGGCACCGGCGTCGGCATCACGATCGACGGCGACGTCTGGATGATCCGTGGGCTGTCCGATGCCTCCGGCCGCGTCCGCTGGACCCGGTTCGCCTCGGGCCTCCACGAGCCGTTGACGCTTGCGATTCGCGACGACGAGATCTTCGCGTTCGATCGCAACGGCATCTGGCGCCTCCGCGACACCAACGGCGACGGCGAAGCGGACGTCCACGAACTGTTCTCCAATGCCTTCGCCCAGACGGCGGACCTGCGCGAGTTTCCCAGCACCATCCGCCTGGCGCCGGGCGGGGAGTTCGTCATCGCCAAGGGAGGTCAGGAGGCGACGACACAGGGGAAACACAATGGCAGCGTGCTGCGCATCTCGGCCGACGGCCGGAAGGCGACGCTGCTGGGGTACGGGTTCAGGCAGCCGAACATTGCGGTGAATCTCCGCACCGGCCTTGTCACCGCCAGCGACCAGCAGGGCAATTACATCCCGAGCACGCCGTTGCACATCGTCCGCGACGCGCAGTTCTACGGGTTTCTCGGCGACAAGCGCCCGCGCGAGGTGTATCCCGCGCCGATCGCGGAGCCGCTGACCTGGGTGCCGCACGCCGCCAGCGCCTCGGCGACGTCGCAGGTGTGGCTGTTCGGCGCCCGCATGGGGCCGCTCACCGACGCGCTGGTGTACTTCGGGTTCAACAATCCCGAGCTCTTTCGAGTACTGCTCGACGAGACAGGCGCCAGGCCGCAGGCCGCGGTCGTCAGCATCACCCGCGCCTTCGAGTTTCCACCCCTTCATGGATCGGTGAACCCCGCTGACGGACAGCTCTACGTCGCCGGCTTCCAGGTACTGGGATGGGGGACGACCGCGACCCGGCTCTCGGGGCTGGGACGGGTGCGCTATACAGGGGCGGTCTCGACGCTGCCGCGGGCGCTGGAGCCGAAAGCCGACGGCGTCCTGCTGCGCTTCGACGAGCGGGTCGATCCCGTTCGCGCGGCCAATCCGGACAGCTATGCCGTGGCCAGCTGGCACTACAAGCGGACCTATCAGTATGGGTCGCCGCAGTTCAAGGCCGATGGCACGGTTGGCATCGATCGCCTGGCGCCGAGCAGCGCCTTGGTGTCGGAAGACCAGAAGAGCGTCTTCGTGGCCGTGCCGGGCATGACCCCGGTGATGCAGATGCGGCTGGGATGGTCGCTGACCACGGCCGGGGGAGAGGCGTTCCAGGACACGGCCTATTTCACCCCCTACAGCCTGCCGCGATTCGATCCCCGCAAGGAAGGCTTCGCCGACGTCGTCGTCGACTTGAAGCCGCGCGCCATGGCGCTCGATCCGGCGGCGCCGGTGAGCGCGGTGGAAGGGCGCCGGCTGTATCATGCCTACGGCTGCGTCGCCTGCCACGCGACTGAGGAGACGACGCTCGCCAAGCTGGGGCCGAGCTGGAAGGGGCTGTACGGCCGCCAGCGCGCGTTTGCGGCCGGCGTGGTCCGGACCCTGGCGGACGAGGCGTACTTGCGGGAATCCATTCTTCAGCCGTCGGCAAAGATCGTGTCGGGCTACGAGCGCGGCGATGTCAGCATGCCGAGCTACGCCGGGGTGCTCAGCGCGCCGCAGGTGGAGTCGCTGGTCGCCTACATTCGGAGTCTGCAGTAGGGCCCCACGGGCGGCCGGTATAAGCTGGACGGTGATGACGGAGCCGAAGGAGGCGCTGTGAAGATTACGGGTATCGTGCTCATCGTGATCGGGGTGATCGCGCTCGCGCTGGGCGGGATCACCTATACCAGGCGCGAGAAGATCGTCGATATCGGTCCGATCCAGGCCTCGGCGGATCGTGAGAAGACGATTCCGCTGCCACCCTTGCTCGGCGGCCTGGCGCTGGCGGGGGGCATCGTGCTTCTCATCGCCGGATCGAAGAAGGGCTGAATGCGCATCGGCGTTCTTTACGAGCATCCCGAGTGGTTCCGTCCGCTCTTCGCTACTCTCGAGCGGCGCGGATTCGAGGTCGTCCATGTCGATGCCGCGTCGCTGCGTTGGGAACCTGCGGCGCGGCCCGACTTCGCCCTGCTGGTGAACCGGATGAGCCCGTCGTCGCACACCCGTGGCCACGGCCATGCCATTTTCGCGGCGGCGGCCTACATCGACTGGGTCGAGTCGAACGGCGTGCCGGTGGTCAACGGGTCGCGGCAGTACCGGCTCGAGCTGTCGAAGGCGGCGCAGCTCGACCTGCTGCAGCGGTTGGCCATCCGGTCGCCGCGTGCCCGCGTCATCAATAACGGCGAGCAGGCGTCAGCGGCGGCGGACGGGCTGCGCTTTCCGGTTGTGGTCAAGCCGAACATCGGTGGCAGCGGCGCGGGGATCCAGCGCTTCGACACCGCGACGGCGCTTGCCGATGTGGCGCGGCGCGGCGGGATCGACCTCGGCGTCGATTCGACCGCGCTGGTGCAGGAGTTCCTGCCGGCGCGCGGCGGCACCATCACCCGCCTCGAACTGCTGGCGGGGAAGCTGCTCTATGCGATCGACATCACGCCGCCGGCCGGCCACGGCTTCAATCTCTGCCCGGCCGACATCTGCCAGACCGACGACATGCCGATCGCCGCCGGGTTCGAGATCTGCGTGACCAAACCGGCGATGGCGATTGCCGCGGCGGCGCCGCTGCCGGAGGCGGTCGAGGCGGGACGGCGGATCGCGCAGGCCGCCGAGCTCGACGTCTGCGGTATCGAATATCTGGTGGACGAGCGCGACGGCCTGCCCTACGTCTACGATATCAACGCGCTGTCCAACTTCGTCACCGACGCCATCAATATCGTCGGCTTCGACCCCTTCGAGCGCTTCGTCGATTACCTCGCCACCCGCGCCGGGCTGCTGACGCCGAGCCGCTGACTCGGCGGCGTGCTAGGATTCGGGCGCAAATGAAAATCACGGACGCGATGGTCTCCCTCTTCGCCGCGGCGCTGCTGGCAGCGCCCGCCGCCGCCCAGGACTCCTTCACGCGGATCGATCGGGAGACGTCGAAAGTCACGCCGGCGCTGATCGAGCTCCGGCACGACCTCCACCAGCACCCAGAACTGTCGAACCGCGAGGAGCGGACGGCGGCTCTCGTCGCCGACTATCTTCGCAAGCTCGGGCTCGAGGTCCAGACCGGCGTCGCGAGGCACGGCGTCGTCGCGCTCCTCAAAGGCGGACGCCCGGGCCCCGTCGTCGCGGTCCGCGCCGACATCGACGCGCTGCCGGTGACGGAAGCGACCAACCTGGCGTTTGCGTCGAAGGTCCGGACGACGTTTCTCGGCCAGGAGGTCGGGGTGATGCACGCCTGCGGGCACGACATCCACACCGCGGTGCAGCTCGGCGTCGCCTCGGTCCTGACCGCGATGAGGGCGGAGCTTCCCGGCACCGTCAAGTTCATCTTCCAGCCGGCGGAGGAGGGGGCGCCGCCAGGCGAAACCGGCGGGGCGTCACTGATGGTCAAGGA
>JAYTEJ010000563.1:0-1595 GCA_043735365.1 Acidobacteriota bacterium | reverse complement strand
TCCACAGGTTCCCGTTTCTCCCCTGTTTGTTACTCCTGCTCGCCACTGTAGGGTGCCGGACCGCACATCTGCGTGCCGGGCCGGCGATGATTCCCATGGCGCAGGACACCGGAACGCCCATCGTCTGGACCACGCCGTCGGCGTCCAGAGATGCTACGCGCCTGTCGAAATGGCGTAGCGCCGTCGGCCCCCCGCTCCTGGTTGCCGGGTCCAAACCGGCTGGCGCTGCGGACGATCTGACCATCGTCAGCTGGAACACCAACCTCGGCGCAGGCGAGCTGGCCCGGTTCCTCGCGACACTGCCGGCCGGGCCGGTGGTGCTGCTGCTGCAGGAGGTGTATCGGGAAGGGCCGGAGGTGCCAGCCCGGCTGCCCGCCGAGGCGGCGTTTGCCCGCAGGAAAGGGGGCCGCGCGGCGGGGCCGGGGTTTGAGCCGATCGACAGGGTCGCCGCCTCGATCGGCTTGTCGGTGTACTACGTGCCCTCGATGCGCAACGGCGGCCCGGCGGCCTCTCGGGAGGACCGCGGCAACGCCGTGCTGTCGAACCTGCCGCTCGAGGATCCGGGCGCCATCGAGCTGCCCTTTGAACGCCAGCGCCGGGTGGCGCTATCGGCGAGCGTTCGCGGCCTGACCGCGGCCGGCGTCCCCTGGCGACTGCGCGTCGTCGACGCCCACCTCGACAACACCTTCAATCCGCGACGGCTGTGGCTGGCGGCCGAGTACGGACGTGCCCGTCAGGCGCGGGCGCTGCTGGCCGCCGTGGACCGCGGCGAGCCGCTGGTGCTCGGCGGGGACTTCAATACCCTGTCGGGATTTGCCGATGCCGCCTACCTGCCGCTGGCCCGCCGCTTCCCGTCGGTGCCGGCGACCGATCGCCGCGCCACCTTCCTCGGCCTGCTGCGCCTCGATCACATGTTCTTCCGCCTGCCGGCGGGGTGGACAGCCACCTTCCGGCGTGCCGAGGAGCGGTTCGGCTCGGACCACTATCCGCTCATCGCGTCAGTGCATGTGAAATAGGGGAAGCTTCCAGCTTCCAGCTTCCAGCTCCAAGCTTCCGGTTCCCAGTTGCCGGTTCCCAGTTGCCGGTTGCCGGTTGCCGCTCCCAACTGGAAGCTGGAAGCTGGTGACTGGAAACTGGCACTATTCCTCTCCCATGAACGGGTAGCGGAAATCGCGCGCGGGCGTGAAGGTCTCCTTGATCGTCCGGGCGTTGACCCAGCGCACCAGGTTGAGCCGCGAGCCCGCCTTGTCGTTGGTCCCCGACCCGCGGGCGCCGCCAAAGGGCTGCTGGCCGACGACCGCGCCGGTCGGCTTGTCGTTGATGTAAAAGTTGCCGGCGGCATTGCGAAGCGCCGCACTGGCCTGACGGATGGCGGCGCGATCGCGGCTGAAGACGGCGCCGGTCAGCGCGTAGGGGGAGGTTCGGTCGATGAGCGACAGCGTCGCGGCCCAGTCGTCGTCCGGGTAGACGTAGGCGCTGACCACCGGTCCGAAGATCTCCTCGCACAGGCTGCGATAGCCGGGGTCGTCGGTTTCAATCAGCGTCGGCTCGACGAACCAGCCGTCCTCTTTCTTCGTCGTCCCGCCGGCAATCAC
>JAYTEJ010000562.1:0-4929 GCA_043735365.1 Acidobacteriota bacterium | reverse complement strand
GGAGACTCTAAGCGGCGCTGCCCGGAACCGCAATAGTATGGAAGAACTATGGTCCTGCAGCCCATCGACTGGTTCATCGTCCTCGTCACCCTGCTCGTCTGCTTCGTTCCCGCGCTCTTCTTCGCCCGGCGCGCCGGCAAGAACACCTCGGAGTTCTTTGCCTCGGGCCGCTCCGTGCCGTGGTGGCTCGCGGGCTTGTCGATGGTGGCGACGACGTTCAGCAGCGACACGCCGAACTGGGTCACCCAGCAGGTCAGGCAGTACGGCGTGGCCGGCAACTGGCAGTGGTGGGCGATGGTCCTCACCGGGGTCTCGACCGTGTTCTTCTTCGCGCGGCTGTGGCGAAGATCCGGCGTGATGACCGACCTCGAGTTCTACGAGCTCCGGTATTCCGGACGGGCGGCGTCGGTGGTGCGCGGCTTCCGCGCCGTGTATCTCGGCCTCTTCTTCAACTGCTTCATCATGGGCATGGTGACGCTGGCGGCCTGCAAGATCGCCAACATCCTCTTCGGCCTGCCTCCCTGGCAGACGATCCTGATTGCCGGCGCGCTCAACGTTGTCTTCGCGGCGCACTCCGGGCTCTGGGGCGTGCTCGTGATCGACATGGTCCAGTTCTTCATCAAGATGACCGCGGTGATTGCCGCCGCGTATTTCTCGCTCAAGGAAGTGGCGCGCCACAGCGGCCTCGGCGACAGTGCGCTGACCGGCCTGCACACACTGGTGCGGGTGCTGGGCGCGCAGCAGGTCAATTTCCGGCCGGGCGCGCAGCCGGTGCTGTCGCCGATCGACGGTCGCGGCCAGCCGATTCTCGACATCATGCCGAACTTCGCGCTGAGCGAGCTGGCGCTGATGATCTTCATCGTCCCGATTGCCATCGGCTGGTGGGCGAACTGGTATCCCGGCGCCGAGCCCGGCGGCGGCAGCTACATCGCCCAGCGCATGCTGGCGTCGAAGTCGGAGAAGGATTCGCTTGGCGGCACGCTGTTCTTCAACCTCGCGCACTACGTCCTGCGGCCGTGGCCGTGGATCATCACCGCGCTCTGCTCGATCATCGTCTTTCCGGAGCTCAAGGACATCCAGGCGGCGTTCCCGGCGGCCGACCCCCGCCTCATCGGCCACGACAGCGCCTTTCCGGCGATGCTCAAGTTCCTGCCGCCGGGGTTCGTCGGCCTGATGGTCGGCGGTTTGATTGCCGCCAACTCCTCGACGATTCTCACCCACCTGAACTGGGGAGCGTCGTATCTCGTGCACGACTTCTACCGGCGCTTCCTCGCGCCCAGCCGCGACGAGCGGCATTACGTCGCCGTCGGCCGCCTGTGCACGGTCGGCCTTTACGTGCTCGCGGCTTTCCTCAGCCTCTTCCTCGACACCGCCCAGGAAGCCTTCGAGGTCCTGATCTCAATCGGGGCCGGCACCGGCCTCCTCTACCTGCTCCGCTGGTTCTGGTGGCGGATCAACGCCTGGTGCGAAGTGGTCGCGATGGTCAGCTCGTTCACGGTGTCGGTGGTGTTCTTCGTCATGCGCAAGAACGGCTACGCGCTGCCCTTCGCGCATACGGTGCTCTACTCGGTGGCGCTGACGACCGCGTCGTGGCTGATCGCCGCGTACGTGACGCCGGCCACCAGCCGCGAGCGGCTCGTCGCCTTCTACCGCAAGGTGCATCCCTCGGGCCCCGGATGGTCGAGCGTCCGCAAAGAGGCCGGCCTGACCGGGGCTGAGGCCGCGGCCCTCAGCGATCCGATGGGCAAGGCGACGCTGGGGTGGATTTCCGGCTGCCTGACGATCTGGTCGGCGCTGTTCGCAATCGGCAATGTCCTCTACGGCCGCACCCCCACGGCCCTCATCCTCACGGCCATCTTCGTCGTCAGCGGCCTGACCCTGCTGTGGGTGACCAATACGCTGTGGGACCGGAAGGCATAGTGCCAAGGTGTGCCAAGGGACGAAGTGCCAAGGCGCCACAGCGCTTGTTAACGCCTGGGGGGCTCTGAACGTCTTACCTCCCAGGCGAGGTGGATGCGCGTAGTCAGTCTTCAGGAGGCCTCACTGTCTGTCCGTCCGGGTCACGGTGTCTCCGGGCCGTCTGTGGGCACGGTGGCGGACGAGACGCAGGCGGCCGAGCTGCAGTTGATTGCCGCGGCGCAGGGGGGGGACCGCGGCGCGTTCGGCGCGCTCTACGCCCGCTATGGCCGGCTGGTGCACGGCATCGTGCTGGCCCGGGTGCCGCGGGCCGACGTCGATGACCTGGTCCAGGACGTCTTTCTCCACGCGATGCAGCGGCTCTCGAGCCTGCGCGAGCCGCGGGCGTTCGGCGGCTGGCTGGCGTCGATCGCCCGCAACGTCTCGACCGACTATCTGCGGCGCGCCCCACGGGTCACGGAGCTGCCGGAGGACCTCGCCGCGGCCTCCGAGGAGCGCAGCGAGGCGCTGGCGGTGCTGGCGATGATCCGCACCCTCCCGGAGGCCTACCGGGAAACCCTGATGCTCCGCCTCGTCGAAGGCATGTCCGGCCCCGAGATTTCCCAGCGTACCGGGCTGACGCCAGCCTCGGTGCGGGTCAACCTCCACCGCGGCATGAAGCGGCTTCGCGAGCGGCTGGAAAGGAGTGGCCTCCATGCGTGACGACGTCGGCGACGACTATCTGTGGGATCGCCGCGGCCAGCCGGATCCCGAAGTTCAGCGGCTGGAAGCGCTGCTGTCGCCGCTCGGCCACGCCGCGCCGGTGGCCTTGCAATCGCCGGTGGCGTTGCCCGCACGGCGGCGGCGTGCTGCGCTGCCGGCCGCTCTCGCGGCCGCGCTGATCGCGGCCGTGGGTGTGGGCTGGATGGTGGCTGCCTCCGTGGCGCCGCGTCCCGCATGGGACGTTTCCCGCCTCGCCGGCGCGCCGACGATCGGATCCAGGGTGATCGCCGCCGACGCCCGGCTTCCCGTCGGCGAGTGGCTCGAGACCGGTGCCGCCACCCGCGCCAGGGTCATGGTCGGCCGCATCGGCGTGGTGGATCTCGACCCGCACAGCCGGCTGCGGCTCTCGAACGCCGAGGCGGGACGCTACCGCCTGCGGCTGGCGCGCGGAACGCTGCACGCGACCATCTGGGCGCCCCCGGGCCAGTTCGCCGTCGACACCCCGTCGTCCACGGCCGTCGATCTCGGGTGCGCGTACACGCTCACCGTCGCGGACGACGGCGCCGGTGTCGTGACAGTGACGTCGGGATGGGTCGCCTTCGAATGGAAGGGGCGGGAGTCTTTCATCCCCGCGGGCACACTGTGCGCGACGCGGCCCGGCATCGGTCCCGGGACGCCGCACTACGCCGGCGTCGCGCCAGCCTTCCAGGCAGCGCTCGCCGCGCTGGATTTTGGGCGCCTCACCGGCCAGCAGCAGACCGACGCGGTGTCCCGCATCCTCGCGGACGCGGCACCAGCCGACGCACTGACGCTCTGGCACATGCTCCCGCGTGTCGAGGTGAACGAGCGGGACCGCATCTTCGAGCGTCTGGCGAGCTTCGTGCCACCGCCCGCGGGCGTCACCCGCGAGGGCATCCGCAGCGGCAGCCGCGACATGCTCGATCGCTGGTGGGACGAGCTCGGCTTCGGCTCGATGCAGTTCTGGCGCCGCTGGCAGCAGGGCTGGCGGGATACCGGCGGTTAACACTTCCCCGCCGTGCTGCGTCTTCCTTGCTGAAACCGCACCCCGCCCGCATGGGCGCGGTGCCTCACAGGGCACCGCCCGCACGGGCGTGGTGCCCTACAGCAAGGAGCAGGACATGCGCATCGTCGCAACACCAACGACATTTCTCCGCGCCGGAATCCTCGGGCTGACGGTCCTGGCGACCGCCAGTCCCGCCTTCGCCGGCCCGCCGCTGCTCTGTCATCCGTTCGACATCGGCTCCGCCCGGTCCCTGCCGTGGAGCGGCGCCGCCTCGTGGTACGACCGTCAGTCCGGCTACGACATCCAGCACCTCGTCGCCGACACGACCGCCCTCCTCACGCCTGCCGCACCCGTACTCGTTCGCATGGAAACGCTGCGCCGCGCGGCCATCTACGCCGCCGGCGATCCGCAGGTGGCCAAACGGCTGTTCCTGGCGTTCAGTAGCCGCATACCGGCGGACGACAAGGCCTCGCCCGGCCACGCACTCGCCCTCTTCGATGCCGGCTACCTGACCGAGACTTTCAGGGAGCTCGATCGGATCGCGTCGTACAACTCCGGCGCCTTCGCCATCAGCGCCGACACCCTGGCGGCGCTGGTCAGGGACGTCGATGGCTACGCGCTGGTGCAGAAGAGCCTGGCGCTGCGCGCCGGCGATCCGTCGATCGAGTTCGCCTCGGCGCTGATCGCGGCATCGACCCCGGGACGCAAGGGGCCGTACGCGGTGCATGCGGCAAAGGCGCGAGCGGGCGCCGCCACGGATTCGCTGCTGGGACGAAACCTGGGGCAGATTTCGAATTGAAACGACGCCGCGTGAGCGGATCGGCGTGACAGTCGGGCCTGCTGAGAAAGGACCTGGCCGTCGTCGCGGTCAGCGAGAGGTCGGCATGCCAGAGCGGCGCAGCTGACGCCGCTCCGGGATAACCCAGACTTCGCCGCAGGCCGCGCAGCGGAGGTAGACGAACCGATCCGTCAGCGTCGCGGCCTTGGCCGACACCTCTGCACACTTCGGGCACCGCTGCGGACCGTCCGGCACCCGGGTGCCGGACGGCTGGGAAACCATGATGAATCGACGATACCCTAAGCTCAGCGGTGAAGCAATCATGCGGGCGGAATGATGGAAGTATTTGCCCCGGGAGCGTCAGCCTCATGACCAGATCATCCCTGTGGATCGTCGCCCAGCTGACCGCGCTGCCCGCTCCCGGCCGGGTGGCCCCCTGAGTGCAGCGGCGAGCGGATCAAAGCGGACGTGGCGTTTCTCTCGGACGACATCCTCGAGGGGCGCGAAG
>JAYTEJ010000561.1:0-8340 GCA_043735365.1 Acidobacteriota bacterium | reverse complement strand
ACGCCGCTGGTGATCGCGCCGAAGGTCGGCGGCGCAACGCTCAAGGGAGGAGCGAAGCGCGAAGCGGATGCTCAGCTCGCGGGGTCACCGTCGGTGCTGTTCGACGCGGTGGCGCTGGTGCTCTCGGAGGAAGCGGGCAAGATGCTCGCCGGCGAGGCCGGCGCCGTGCAGTTCGTGATGGACGCCTTCGGCCATCTCAAGGCGATCGGCCACACCCCGGGCGCCAGGGCGCTCCTCGACAAGGCGGGGGTCGTCGCCGACGCCGGCGTCGTCTCGGCAGACGACAAAGGCTTCGTCAAGGCGGCGGCGCGGCGGATCTTCGACCGCGAGCCGCAGGTGCGGTCCGCTCCTTAGCCGCTCACTCGAACATCAGGGCTGGCCGCTCCTCCGGGGGCGGCCGGCCATGTCGTCACTTCTCCGCGCCAAGCCCGGCTGGCGCCCAGCCGCCGACAATCAGCCTGGCCATACTCGCGATCAGCAGCTCCCCTTCGTTCTCTGGCGTCCAGCTCGTGTCGGCATTGTCATAGGTGAAGGCCGAGATCACAATCGGGCCGTTCTTCGTGTACACCAGCCCGACGTCATTGCGGACGTGGTCGAGGCTGCCGGTCTTGTTGGCGACGTGGCTCGCCACCTCGGTGGTGTCGGCGTCCTCGAGAAAATGAGGAATGCCATTGCGCCAGAACTGATGCTCCAGGATGTCGATCGCCCTGGCGCAGAGCTTCGCATCACCGAGATCGCAGCGGTCGAGCGATTCGAGGATGCCGGCCATCTCGCGCGCCGTGGTCCGCCCGATGCCGAATGGCTTCAGCTCCGAGCTGTGATCCCCCTGATCGGGATGGCCGATCGGCCGGATGCTGGTCGTGACGGTAAAACCGAGTCCGCGCAGACGCCGGTTGACGTTCTCGCGGCCGACGCGGGCCAGGACGAGATTGGCGGCGGTGTTGTCGCTCTGCGAGATCATCAGCGCGATCGCGGTTTCGAGGCTGATCGCGGCCGGCGTGCGATACAGCAGCAGCACTCCGGATCCGGATACCTGATCCTCTTTCCGGAGGGGCAGCACTTCGTCCAGCGCGACGCGGCCGTCCTTCACCTGATACATCGCCTCGAGCATGATCGCCAACTTGATCACCGAGGCGGTGGTGACCGGCACGTCGGGATCAATCATCACTGTCCGGCCGCTACGAAGATCTCTGGCATACAGCGAGACTTTGCCGTGGTGGTGCCGCGCGGCGCTGTCCACCAGGTGCTGCAGGGTCGCATCCGGGCGCTCGGACCGCTGGTCAGCGGCAGCGCGCTCCTGGCCGCGGGCAGGCCCCTGGCCCACCAGCGACGCGCAGAACACCGCCACGAAGGCGCCGTGCTTCGCGAAACGACCGCCGAACCTGATCATCGTCATCAATCCCTAATCCTTCACCGACCCCGTTGCCGACGGTGACCCGCCGGGAGCCCAGGCACCGCGCCCCGCCAGGCTGATCACACCGCGCGCGCCTGCACGAGGTACGTCGCCGGGGTGTTTGCGGCCCCCGGCGGCGGCACCGGGTACGGCCAGCGACCATACGTCGCCTCTGGCGCCCCGACTGTCACTGCGCTGCCCAGCCATCGATGCGGGAGCAGCCAGGTTTCCGGATCTTCGACGGCAAACTTCCACGGAGAGCCGGCGTCCGCAAGTCTCTTCATGTAGGGCGCCATGAATGGGACCTCGAGCAGGGCCTGATTGGCGAGATCCAGCCCCAGCCAGCTGCCCGTGCAGGCAATGCCGCGTATCGACGAGAGCAGCGTCGCCACCTCCGATGCTTCCAGGTAGATGACGAGCCCTTCGGCCAGGAACGCCGAGGGTCGGACCGGGTCGAATCCGGCCGCCAGCAGCGCCGCGGTCCACTGCCCCGTCAGGTCCGCCCGGACAACACGCCGATCGCAGCGCGGACGCCGGTCGGTGCGGCCGAGAATCGCCTCCTTGTAATCGAAGACGTCTTCCCGATCGACCTCGAAGAGGACCAGATCCTCGGGCCATTCGATCCGGAAGGCTCGAGTGTCCATGCCCGATGCCAGGATGACCACCTGCCGGACCGATCCATCCCCCGCCACCTCACGCAGGGCATCGTCGAAATATCGCGTGCGGATGGTCAGGTACGGGTCTGCCGCGCTGCTCATCGGCAGGCCGACGGCGGCCCGCATCGCGCCCAGCATGGCAAAGCCGGCCTCACCGGCGAGGTCGCGCGCGAACGGATCGCGATAGAGCGGATCCGCGCTCTCCGTCTCGAGCGCCCGGTTGGCCGCCACCCATTGCGCAGTGGCGCCTGCCGGCGTCAGCGTCGACCGACCTGCAAACCCGGGTTCCGGCACGGCAGAGCCGCTCGCCGGCGCGAAGAAGATCAGGCGGTTCCCGAACGGATCGGTCAGACAGATCTCTTGGGTATGCCAGGGCGTGGACTCGACGTCCGGGCGGGCGTATTTGTAGCGCTTCTGTGACAGCTCACGATGCAGGCCGGCGACATCCCCGGTCTCGATCCTGAGCGCGCCCCCAGGATTACAGTCGCCGTAGTGCTCTGACAGGTGAATGACACAGCCGTCCCGGGACACCTGCAGGTACAACGGCAGGTCGGCGGCGAAGCGATGCTCCCAGTCGATCGCGAAGCCGAGGAAATCGACATAGAACTCTCGCGCCTTGGCTTCGTCGAGGATCCGCAGTATCGGCACGGGCTGGGAGAGCGTCATGGCGATCGGACACGTTATCGCCGTTGACCGCCCGGATCAAGCGGACAGCGGCGGCAGGCGAGCCGATCGCTGCGGCGCGGCCCTGGCCGCGCGGGTTACACTCGCAGGAACGGTGCGGAGGCAAGATGGACGAGCGCAGGATCGGCAGGCATGCGGACGTCGCAGTGGTCAATGAGGCCGGGCAGGCGCTGGCGGTGCTGCGGCTGACGCTCGGCACGCTGTTCGTGTGGGTGTTCTTCGAGAACCTGCACAAGGGACTCTACACGCCCGAAGGATACGCGCAACTGATTGGCGTATATCTGACGAAGGGGTCCGCCCCTGGAGCGTGGAAGCAGGTGATGCGGCTTGCCGCGGAGCACGCCTCCGTGGCGGCGCCGCTGCAGGAAATCGCCGAGCTTTCCTTTGGCGTACTGCTGACGCTCGGTTTGTTGACGCGCCTGACCGCGTTCGCGGCGGGACTGTTCCTCGCCTCCTTGTGGGTCTCGGAGTGGGGAACGGCATGGATCTGGGAGCTGCTGGTGCCGATCAGCGTGGCCTTCGCGCTCGCCTACGGGCGCGCCGGACGCGTCTGGGGTCTCGATGGACCGCTCGCACGCCGCCTGCCGCGGCTGCCCCTGTAAGCGGCTGAATGCGCGTCGCGGTCATCATTCCCACCTTCAACGAGGCGGCCGCCATCGGTCGGGTGCTCGCCGATCTGCCGCGCGAGGACGTCGCCGAAGTGATCGTCGTCGACGGCGGATCCACGGATGGCACCCCGGATCTGGCGCTCGCTGGCGGCGCCAGGGTCCTCTCGCAGTCGAAGCGCGGCTATGGGCGGGCGTGCCTCACCGGGCTGGCCGCGGTCCACGCGCCCGACGTCGTCGTCTTTCTCGATGGCGACTACAGCGACCGGCCGGCCGAGCTGCCGCGGCTGCTGCAGCCCATCGCCGACGACGTCGCCGACATGGTGATCGGTTCCCGCCTCTCGGGCGTCCAGGTGGTCGGCGCCCTGCCCTGGCACTCGAAGCTGGGCAACCGTCTGGCCTCGACACTCATCAACGCGGCCTGCGGCGTGCATCTGGACGATCTCGGCCCGTTCAGGGCGTTGCGCTATTCCACCATCACCGCACTCGGCCTCGAGGAACAGACCTACGGCTGGCCGGTGGAGATGATCGTCAAGGCCAGTGCTCGCGGCTACCGGGTGATGCAGGTGCCGGTGAGCTATCACCCGCGCATCGGCACCTCGAAGATCACGGGGACCGTGCGCGGCTCGGCCGGCGCCGCGTGGTGCATCCTGACCGGAATCGTCAGACACCGGGTGGGCGAGATCCGCCGCGCCCGGCAGGGAACGCCGTGAGCGCGAGCGTCGAAGATCGCCGGGTGCTCGTCATCATGGCGAAGGCGCCGCAACCTGGACGGGTCAAGACGCGGATGACGCCGCCACTGACGCCGCAACGGGCCGCCGAACTCTACCGCAGCATGCTCACCGATACGGTGCGGCTGGCGCGCTACGCCGGCATCGACGTGGCGGCGATGGTGCCGGCATCCGACGCCGCCGAGGTCGCCGCCTTTCTCGAACCGGGTGTCGAGGTCGTGGCGCAGTCCGGCCGCGGTCTTGCCGACGCCTTGACCGCCGTCTTCGACACCTTCGCCGCCCGCGGCATCACCCGCATCGTCGCGGTCGACAGCGACAGCCCGACCCTGCCGCGTCAGCAGTTGCTGGCGGCCTTCGACCTGCTCGACACCTGCGAGGTCGTGCTCGGCCCGACGCCAGACGGCGGCTACTACCTGGTCGGCGCCCGGCAGCCGCACCCCGGGCTGTTCGCGCCGTCCACCACCGGGACGCCGTCGGCGCGGCGGGCCGTAGAGGAAGCCGCCGCCGCGCTCGGTCTCAGCTGCTCACTCGCCGACGAGTGGTACGACGTCGACAGCGCAGGCGATCTGCTTCGCCTGAACGGGGATCTGCAAGACGATCCGGCCAAGGCGCCCGCCACCGCGGCGCTGCTTGCCTCGTGGGCCGCCGACCCGCGGCTGGCCAAGCTCCTCGCCGGGGCTGGCGAGTGACCGACGCGCCGGCGGCGCGCGCCGCGATCGCCGTGACCGCCGCGCTCGCGGGCGTAATCGGCTACCGCTTCCTGTCGGCGACGGCAACGGGGACGCCGGCCTTCTTCGCGGTCCTGGCTGGCTGCGCGATTCTCTACGGCGTGATCGTCTGGGCGCTCTGCGTCCGCACCACCGCCCCATCATTGGCGGTGGCGGCGGTCCTCGCGCTGGCGCTGGTCGCGCGCCTGCCGCTGCTCGGCGAGGACATCGGTGACAAGAGCGACCTCTATCGCTACCTCTGGGACGCGCGCGTCGTCCGCGCCGGCCTCAATCCCTACACCGTGATTCCGCAGGCGCCGGAGGTGGCGTGGCTGCACACCGCCGACACCCGGCGGATGAACAATCCTGACGTCCCCTCGCCGTACCCGCCGGCCGCGCAGCTCTTCTTCCTCGTGGTCACCACCTTCACCGATTCGGCGCGCGGCTTCAAGTGGGCGCTGGCGCTCTGCGACGCCGGCGTCATCGCGGCGCTGCTGGTGTGGCTGAAGACGACGCGGCGCTCGCCCGCGTGGGCCGTGATCTACGCCTGGCATCCGCTGGTCATCGTCGAGACCGCGCGATCGGGACACCTCGACGTCGCCGGCGTCCTGGTGCTGGTCGGCGCCGCGGTGGCCGCGGCGAGGGCCTCGATGGGCGCCGCGACCGTGCTGCTGGCGGTGGCCGCCGCCTTCAAGCTGCTGCCCGCGGTCCTCGCGCCACTGCTGTGGCGCCGCGCGCGTGCGCGACATGCGCTGGCTGCCGCCCTGGTCGTTGGCGTGCTCTACCTGCCATTCCTCCGCCACGGCCTGCCGTCGGTCGGATCGGTCGCCGACGTGGTGCAGCGGTTCAGGTTCAACAGCCCGGTCTTCAATCTGCTCGAATGGATCGTGCCGGCATGGGGGCTGGCGGGACTCGCAGTGGTCGCGGGCCTGGTCGTGGCGTGGCTGCAACGCCGGCGCAGCCTGCAGGATCCCGCGGCGTGGGCGTGGCCGCTGGCAGTCACGCTGCTGCTGTCGCCGCTCGTGTATCCGTGGTACCTGGTATGGCTGGTGCCGTTTCTCACCACACGCGCCACGCTGGCGCTGGCCGTGTGGGCGCTGTCGATCTGCTCGACCTTCGTGGTCTGGGCAGCGGCGGAGAACGGCGCCCCGTGGCGGGTGCCGCTGTGGGCCCTGATCATCGAATACGGCGCGCTCGCGTCCGCGCTCGCCTGGCAGGCCATGCGCCCGGAGCCACCGCACGAGTCCCCGTCAGCGATGCCCCAGGGCGTCAATCAGGGCAACCCATCGCCCCGGTAGCGGCAGCGCGGCCGGCAGCCGATCCCCTCAGCGCCCCTTGAGGGCGCCGCGCAACTTGTCGGCCATCGATCCCAGCGAACCGGTCGGCGCAGCGTCCGTTCTTGCGGTGTACTCGCGCAGTTCCGCCTGCTCCCGCTGCTGGGCGACCGCTTTCCTGCTCAAGCGAATGCGTCGGCCCGCGGGATCGGATTCGAGGATCGCGACTTCGACCTCGCTGCCGATCGGAAACGCCTTGCCCAGGTCGGCATCGCGGTCCAGCCCCGACTCCGACAACGGCATCATCCCGGTGCGCCCCGGCGACAGGAACACGAACACCCCGAACTTCTCGAGACGCTCGACCTTGCCGGTCACGATCGTGCCCGCCGCCATCTCCCCCCGCGGTGAGGACACCGCCCCGGCGGCCCGTGACGACCCCTCTTCGACGCGCGCGACGCCGATGCGCTTCTGCGCGGTGTCGATGGACAGGATCTCGAACGCCCCGGTCGTTCCGGCAGAGACCGCTTCCTTCCAGCCGCCGGCGCGGCCGGTCGGCGCAAACGTCGAGACATGCGCCAGCGCCTCGACACCCGGCTCGAGCTCCACGAAGGCGCCGAAGTCCGCGACTCGCGTCACCCGCCCGGTTCGCACCTGTCCAACCTGGTATGTGGTGCCCACGGCGGCCCACGGATCGTCGAGCAGTTGCTTCAGCCCGAGAGAAATCTTCCCCGTGGCCTCGTCCACCCGCAGGACTTTGACGGTGATCTCGTCGCCTGCCGCGACGATGGCGCCGGGCGTGGCGGCGCGCGACCAGCTCATCTCGGAGACGTGAAGCAGGCCCTGGATACCGCCACCGAGATCCACGAAGGCGCCGAAGTCCGGCACCGAGACGACTCGTCCGGTGAGCACCGCGTCAACGACGATCGACTTGCGGGCCGCGGCGGCCCCGACGCGCTGCTCCTCTTCGAGCTGCTTGCGCCGCGACACGACGATGGACTTGCCGCCGTCCTTGTACTCGATGATTCGGAACGTATAGAGCTTGCCTTCGTGAACCGCCGGATCCGCGGTGCGATGGATGTCGATCTGCGACAGCGGGCAAAACGCGCGCGCGCGGGCGACGCGGACGTCGTAGCCGCCTTTGACGACCTTCTCCACCTTGCCTTCGACCGCCAGTCCGGCCTCGAAGGCATCCTCCAGCTCGCGCTGCGTTGCCGCGTTGCGGACGCCCCGGCGCGACAGCACGATGCCGCCGCTGGTCGAGACCACCATTGCCTGGATGCGATCGCCGACCGAGACTTCGACGTCCCCTTCGGCATCCTTCAGTTCGGCGAGGTCGATTTGCGCCTCGCTCTTGCCGCCGACGCTGACGAAGGCCACGTCCGGGCCGAAGCCGACGATGGTGCCTTCGATGGTTTCGCCCCGATCGAAGCGGCGCGCCTTGACGGACGCCTCGAACATCGCCGCGAAATCTTCTTCCTGCTCACTCACGGCTGCACTCCTCACTGCCTAGCCCCTGATTATAGGTCCCGACGACGGCTGAGGTTCTTTTTCCGGCGGCCTGACAAGGACACGCGCATACGGACGTTCATGACGAGTTCCCGTTACACCCGAGGCGTGGCAGAAGCTGACGAAGAGGCGCCAGCCGCGCGATCGCGGCGCCCCGGTCGCTGAGGCATAATGCACCGGACGTGAGCCCGCAGCCCTCGGCCGCCAGAATCGACGCGCTTGGCTGGGCACTCGAAACGAGTCCCAGCGTGGTCTACGCCGCCGACGCCGACGGCCGCGTGGTCTTCGCCAACGCCGCGGCACGAGCGCGCTGGGGCGACGCGGCCGGAAGGGGGACGCCGGCCTCTGACCTCTTCGCCGGCGAGGCGCGCGGGCACCTCGCCGAAGTCGCGGCCCGGGTGCTCACGAGCGGGGAGAGCGGCGCCTTCGACGCCGAAGAACTCGGCCCGGGCGGCCTTCGCGCGTGGGCGTGCTTTACGCTCTCGCCGCTGCGCGAGGGCGAGGCTATCACCGGCTATCTGTGCATCGCCACCGACACGACCGCGCTCAAGCGCTCCGAGCTCCGGCGCCGGCGCAGCGAACAGCTCATGGTCGACACCCAGGGCGTCGCCCACCTCGGTACCTGGGAATGGGACATCAGCGAGCCGACGGCCGAATGGTCCGACCAGCTCTATCAGATCTACGGGCTGACGCGCGAGCAGTACACGCCCAGCTACGAGGCGTACCTCACGATGGTCCATCCCGACGATCGCCAGCGCGTCATCGACGCCACCAACCGGGTCTT
>JAYTEJ010000560.1:0-15948 GCA_043735365.1 Acidobacteriota bacterium | reverse complement strand
TCGCGGTAGAAGCCCTTCATCAGCACTCCGAGCCAGATGCCGTCGAGCACCATGAAGGCGACCGCGCCGATGGCCACGAGCTTGAGTGTGTGTCCCATTGCATCTCCTGCCTTCCAACCGAGTTCTGCGTCAGCATACCGCACGGTCCGGTCTATGTCCAGTATCTGTCATGGACAAAAAGTTGACAACGAGTTGACGCGATGATATTCCTGATCGGGTGAAAGCGATTGCCGTGATCGGCGCGGGCATCTCCGGACTGGCGGCCGCTTACCTGCTGAGCCGGAAGTACCGCGTCCATCTGTTCGAGAGAGAGGCGCGGCTCGGCGGCCACACCCACACCATCCTCGTCGACGCACCCGGAGGGCCGGTCGCGCTCGACACCGGTTTCCTGGTGCACAACGACCGCACCTATCCGAATCTCGTGCGTCTGTTCGCCGAGCTCGGCGTCGCCACCCGCGACTCGGACATGTCGTTCGCGGTGGCCTGCCGGCGGACCGGCCTCGAGTACAGCAGCCGCGGCGCCAACGGCTTCTTCGCCCAGCGCCGCAATCTGGCGAGCCCCGCGCACCTGTCCCTGCTGAAGGAAATCGTCCGCTTCAACCGCGAGGCGCCGGCGCTGCTTTCGGCCGGCGACGCCGACCGCCAGAGCCTCGGCGACTTCCTCGAGTCGCGCCGCTTTGGCGAGTCGTTCACCCGGCACTACCTGCTGCCGATGGCGTCGGCCATCTGGTCCGCCTCGGTTGACGCCATTCGCTCGTTTCCGGCTCTGACGCTGGTCCGCTTCTTCGACAATCACGGCCTGCTCTCGCTCACCGCCCAGCCGCGGTGGAAGGTCGTCGACGGCGGCAGCCACAGCTACATTCCACGGCTGACGGCTTCGATCACCGGAACCATCCACCAGGGCACGGCGATTGACGACGTCCGCCGCACCGACACCGGGGTGACGCTCAGCTTCCACGACCGCCCGTCGATGACCTTCGACGCCGTCGTGTTTGCCTGCCACGGGGATCAGGTCCTGCCGCTGCTCGGTGATCCGAGCGACCGCGAGCGCGACGTCTTCTCGCGCTTCACGACCACCGCCAACGCCGCCTGGCTCCACACCGACGCCTCGGTTCTCGCCCGTCAGCCGCGTGCCAGGGCCTCCTGGAACTATCTGCTCGGCGACCAGCCCGACGCCCCGCCGATGGTGACCTACGATCTCAACCGCCTCCAGGGCCTGGATTCGACCGAGCAGTACTGCGTCACCCTCAATCCCGACAGCCGCATCGACGATCGGCGCGTGCTGCGCCGGCTCGAATACCGTCACCCGCTCTACACCCTCGACGCCATCCGTGCCCAGCAGCAATGGCGCGAGGTCAGCGGCGTCAGCCGCACGCACTACTGCGGCGCCTACTGGCGCTATGGTTTTCACGAAGACGGGCTGGCCTCGGCGATCAGGGTGGCCGACGCCCTTGGAGTGGCCTGGTGATCGAGTCCGGCCTCTTCGTCGGCACGCTCCGCCACCGCCGCTTCGCACCCGTGGCGCATGCCTTCAATTTCCCGTTGTTCATGGTCCTGCTCGACATCGACCGGATCGACGAGCTGATGTCGGTGTCGCGGCTGACCAGCCGCAACCGCTTCAACTGGGCCACCTTCGACGACCGCGACCATCTCGGCGACCCGACGCGACCGCTTCGCGAACGGTTGGCGGCCGACGCCCGGAAGAACGGCGTCCGGCTGCCGGCGGGCCGCATCTTCATGCTGACCCACTTGCGCTACCTCGGACACTGCTTCAATCCGGTCTCGTTCTTCTACTGTCTCGACGGCGACGACCAGCTTCGGCTGGTGCTCGCCGAAGTCAGCAACACCTTCGGCGGCGCGCACAACTACTGGCTGCGACCCGGCGCCGGATCGCCGACGTTCCGCTCGGCCGCGGAGAAGGCGCTCTACGTCTCCCCCTTCATGCCGGTGGACCTGGACTACTCGTTCGCGCTGACACTCCCCACCGACCGGTTGGTGGCCCACATGGAGACTCACAAAAACGGCGAGGTGACCTTCGACGCCACGCTGCTGCTCGATCGCCGTCCATGGACGGCGGCTGAAATCCGCCGCGCGCTGCTCCGCCACCCGGCCATGACCGCCAGCGTGGTGGCGGGCATTCACTGGCAGGCGCTGCGGCTGTGGTGGAAGGGGCTGCCGATCGTCCCCCGCGCCACGCCGGACGGCGTCGGCGAGCGCGAGGCCTGGGAATCCGCAAGGCTGCTGCGGGCCGGCTCGGAAAGGGAGCAAGTTCAATGATGACGAAATGGTCCAAGGCGGCCTTTCTCTCGAGTCTCGAAGGCCTTCGCGGCGGCACGCTCACCGTCGAGTGTCCGGATCGCACCCACCATTTCGGTGAGCCTGGCGGCCTCGACACCGTGCTGGTGGTCCGCGACGAGCGCTTCTTCCTGCGCGCCCTCACCGGCAGCGACATCGGCCTCGGCGAGTCGTTCATGGACGGCGACTGGACGACGCCCGAGCTGGTCTCGCTTACCCGGCTGATGCTACGCAACCGCCGCGTCCTCGACGGCCAGAGCCGCATCGCCGGCGCCGTGCGGCGGCTCACCGGTGCGCTGGCCCGCCGCCTGCGCGACAATTCCCTGGCCGGCAGCCGGCGGCACATCCATCGGCACTACGATCTCGGCAACGACTTCTTCGCGCTCTTTCTCGACGCCGAGCTGCTGATGTACTCATGCGGCTACTTCGAGTCCGCCGCCGATTCGCTCGAAGCGTCACAGGCACAGAAGGTCGATCGCATCTGTCGCCAGCTGGCGCTCCGGCCCTCGGATCACGTGCTCGAGATCGGCAGCGGCTGGGGCGGGTTCGCCGCCTGGGCGGCCACTCATTACGGCTGCCGGGTCACGACCACGACGATCAGCGAAGAGCAGTTCCGCCACGTGCGTGCCCTGCGGGCGCGGCTCGGCGAGCCGGGCACGCGCATCGAGGTGCTGCAGACCGACTACCGCGAGCTGGCCGGGCAGTTCGACAAGGTCGTCAGCATCGAGATGTTCGAAGCGGTCGGCCTCGCCCACTACGACGACTACTTCGGCGCCGTCGATCGCCTGCTCAAGCCGGACGGTTCGATGGTGCTCCAGACCATCACCGTGGACGACCAGTGGTTCCCGAACTATCACGGCACGCCCGACTGGATCGAGAAGTACATTTTCCCCGGCGGCGAGCTCGCCTCGGTCGGCGAGATCGTCAAGTCGCTGGGGCGTGCCACCTCGCTGTCGATCTATCACGCCGAGAACCGGGGCACCCACTACGCGCAGACCCTGCGGGCGTGGCGGGCGCGCTTCCACGGCAACATCGAGCGGGTTCGTGGGTTAGGATTCGACGAGCGGTTCATCCGGATGTGGGATCTCTACCTCGGCTCGTGCGAGGCCGCCTTTCTCGAGCGCCACACCGGGCTGTTCCAGCTGCTGCTCGTCAAGAACGGCTGCACGCAGGCGCTCTTCAACGAGCCGGGGCACGAACAGGTGCGGCGCGCCGATGCCGGCGCCGCCAGGGAGTCAGCGGCCTGAAGGCCCGTGGAGCGAAACGACGCCGTGACCCCTCCGACAGAGACCACCCGGCTCCAGGCCGACGTCATCGCGGCCATCGAACCAGCCGCCGGCCGGCATCTCGAAGTGCTGGTGCCGGTGGAGAAGGCCTGGCAGCCGAGCGACTACCTCCCCGACCTCGAGTCCGCGGGCTGGCAGGAGGGCCTCGCCGCGCTCCGGCAGGCCGCGCAAGGCGTCTCGGACGAGCTCCTCGTCGTCCTGGTCGGCGACATGGTCACCGAAGAGGCGCTCCCCAGCTATTCGATGGCGCTCAACGCGCTGGTGCGCGACGACGAGGGCACCGGGCCCGGGCCGTGGGCACGCTGGCTGCGCGGCTGGACCGCCGAGGAGAATCGCCACGGGGATCTGCTCAACGCGTATCTCCGGCTGACCGGCCGGGTCGACATGCGCGCCGTCGAGCAAACGGTGCACCACCTCATCGCCAACGGCTTCGATCCGAAAACCCATCCCGACCCCTACAACATCCTGATCTACACCTCCTTCCAGGAGCGCGCCACCCGCATCTCGCACGGCAACGTCGGCCGCATCGCGAGGCAGCAGGGGGACGACAGCCTGGCGCGGATCTGCGGCATCATCGCGGGCGACGAGGCCCGCCACGAAACCTTCTACACCCGCATGATGAGCGAGGTGCTCGACCAGGATCCGGCCGGCGGCATCCTCGCATTCCGCGCCATGATCCGCGGCATCATCGCCATGCCGGGGCGGCTGATGGCGGACGGCCGCGAGCCCGACCTCTTCGACCGCTTCGCCGTTGTCGCCCAGCGCATCGGCGTCTATACGGTGCGCGACTATGCTTCGATCATCCAGCACCTGGTGGCGGCCTGGGACATCGCCGGCCGCCGCGTCAGCGGCGCCGCGGCGGACGCCCAGGACGAGGTCTGCCGCCAGGCGCAGCGCTACGAGCGGCTGGCGGACCGGAGGGCGGCGGCCATCGAAAAGCAGCCGGCAACGGCTTTCAGCTGGATTCACGATCGCCAGGCCTGAGACCCCTCACCAGTGTGAGAGCGAGCCGTCCGGCCGCCGGTAGACGTTCCGGCGTCCCGGCTCCGTCACCCCGCCAATCGGTGTCAGCAGCTTCATCTCCGCGGTGACCCCGAGACCGGGGCGCTGATTCGTATAGGCCTTGCCGTTCTTGAAGTCGAGGCACTCGGGCAGGTAGTCGATCGGCCGCCCGCCGTAGTTGTACTCCATCAGCACCGGACCGGAGAACGTCGACAAACAGTTGACCAGCGCGGCGGGCGCGATCGGGCCGGTGAAGTGCGGGACGATGCCGACGGCGTGGGTTTCGCAGAGCGCCGCGGCTTTCATCATCTCGGTGATGCCGCCGACGTTGGGCAGCGTCGAGCGGGTGAAGTCGACGTCGTGGTTCTCGACCAGGCGGTTGAAATCCCATTTCAGGCCCCACTCCTCGCCGTGGGTCAGCGGCACCGTGGTCATCTGCCGGAGCCTGGGAATGTCCTGCAGGGCATTCTCGTCGCGCACCGGATCCTCGACGAAGAACGGCTCGTACTCCTCGATCGCCCGGCACAGACGCAGCGCATCGTTCATGTCGAAGCGCTGATGGAAATCGATGCACCAGTTGCAGCCATATTCGCAGAAGGAGGAACGCCGCTCGCGGGGATGCATCGCCGTTCGAATGCCGTCGCCACTTTCACCACGGGCTGCGATGCGCGAACCGCGTCAGGGGACCGGGCCGGGCCGGGTGCTATGCTGGGCCGCCGTGGTCTACCGTTTCGGGCCCTTCACTCTGGATGCCGCTTCCTACCGCCTGTCGCGCGGCGCCGATCCCATTCCGCTCTCGCCGAAGATCATCGACCTTCTGCTCTATCTCGCGGCGCGGCCGTCGGCGCTGGTCACCAAGGACGAGCTGTTCGGGGCGCTGTGGCCCGATGTCGTGGTGACCGATAACGCGCTGACCCAGGCGGTCTCGGAGCTGCGGCAGGCGCTCGGAGACGATGCGGCCAGTCCGACCTACGTCCAGACGGTTTCCCGGCGCGGCTACCGCTTCCTGGCGGACGTGGAGGCCGGGGCCGCGGTGGCGCCGGCCCCGGGGGCACGGCGCGAGGCGAACGCGGCAACGCCGCCCGCGATTGCGGTGCTCGACTTCGCCAACCTCAGCGCCGACCGGGAGTTCGCCTGGCTCGGCTCAGGCATCGCGGAGACCGTCACCAACGACCTCCGGGCCGCCGGCACCGGGCGTATCGTCGATCGCGTCAGGGTCGTCGAGGCCATCCGCAGGGTCGGCTCCGATCTCTCGGCGCTCTCTTCCGAGCTGCAGCTCGACCTCGTCGTCGTCGGCAGCTTTCAGCGCGCCGCGGACCGGCTGCGGATCACCGCCCGCGTCGTCGAGGCCCGGTCGGGTGTGGCGCTGGCCGACGCCAAGGCGGACGGGCCGATCGACCAGGTGTTCGAGATGCAGGATCGGATCGTGGCGCAGTTTGGCGATGCGCTCGCGGCTGCGGGCGCCGGCCGGCCGGTGCGGGTCCATCGGGAGACGGCCAGCCTCGAGGCCTACCAGGCCTTCACCGAGGGGCGGGTGCGGCTCGAATCCCTGGATGCCACGCTGGTGGCGGGGGCCATCGCCGACTTCGAACGCGCCGTCACCCTCGATGCCGGCTACGCCATGGCGCACGTGGCGCTCGGGAACGGCCGCTTCTGGCAGTACGAGATGTCGCGAGCCAGGAACCATCCTGACGCCGCGCTGCTGGCCCGCGCCGCCGACCACGTCCGCCGGGCCATCGAGCTCGATCCGGGGCTGGCGGAGGCGCACGCGACCCTCGCCTTCCTGATGGTCAGCGCCGGCCGCTTCGCCGAAGCCGCCGCGGCGGCGCGCCACGCCGTCGCGCTCGAACCCGGCTACTGGGGACACCATTTCCGGCTGGCCCACGCGCAGTGGGGGAGCGACCGGCTGCGAACGCTGGCGCGGGCGATGGAGCTGTATCCGGAGTTTCCTTTTGCTCACTTCGAGGCCGCGATGGTCCACATCGCGCGCGGCGCGCTCGATCGCGCGGAGTCGATTCTTCGCGAAGGCACGATTGTCCAGGACCGCCAGGCCAATCAGCGGCAGCGGTATCCGGCGAAGGGGCTGCACTGGCTGCTCGGCTTGGTGCGCCTCGCCCAGGACGATCTCGACGAGGCGCGGCAGGAATTCGAACGCGAGGTCATCGTCGGTCCCTCGCAGTTGTATGCCGCAGAGTTCGCGATGAATGCCTACGACGGCGCCGGGTTCGCGGCGCTGGCCGATGCGCACGCCGCCGCGGCGGTGCCGTCGTTCCGGCGGGCGCTGGAGCTCTACCCCGAGCACGCCCGCTCCCTTGTCGGGCTCGCGGCGGCACACCGCGCCCATGGGGATCAGCGGGCCGCCGCCGCCGCCTTCGCCAGGGCGGGTACCGCGATTGAGGCGCTCCGCCGCGGCGGGCGCCTGAGCGAGGCGGCCATCGCCGAGGCCTTTCACCACGTCGTCTCCGGACGGCGCGCGGAGGCGGTCACCGTTTTGAAGCGTCTGGTCGACCAACCGGAGGCGCCCTTTACGGGGTGGACCATCCCCATCGAGCCGCTGTTCGCCACGCTGCGCGGGCTCAAGGGATTCAGCGCCGTGCTCGCGGCGGTGGCGTCGAACGCGCGCTGAATTCACGGCTTTTTCAGACCCCGCTCACGACTCCTCACCGCGCCGCGCCGTACCCTGGCGGCATGAGATCACCGACATCGCTCGGAGCCACGCTGGTGCTGATCGCGGGCCTGTGCCTGGCGGCGGCGCTGCCGCTCGCCGCGGCACAGGATCAGGGGAGCGCGCCGGTGCCGGCCGCCGCGCTCGTCGAGGTCGTGCTGCACGACGGGTCACGGCTCTACGGAACGATCGTCTCGGACGATCCCGGGCAGCTGATCGTGCGAACTCCCGGCGGTGCGGTGGTGACGGTGCCGCGGCAGCAGATCCGCTCGCTGCGGCCCGCCACCGGCAGGGTGGACCATGGAGAATATCTGCCGCCGGACGACAACGCGACCCGGCTGATCTTCGGACCGACCGCGCGCTCCCTGGGGCGGGGCAAGGCCTATCTCGGGGTCTACGAGTTCCTGATGCCGTTCGTGCAGGTCGGGGTCACCGACCGATTCTCGATTGGCGGCGGCACCCCGTTGCTCTTCGGCTTCGACGCCGGGCAACGGCCGTTCTGGATCACGCCCAAGCTGCAGATCGTCAATGGCGCGCGCACGCAGCTGGCGGTGGGCGCCTTTCAGATCCTGGGCGGCGGCGCCGGCGGCGTGGGCTACGTCGTCGGGAGCCACGGCGGCGCACGCGGCTCGGTCACCGCGGGGGCCGGGGTGAGCTACGGCGTCGACGGCGGCCGTTCCCGCATCGTCATGCTCGGTGGCCAGCGCCAGGTGAGGCGCAATCTCGCGTTGATCAGCGAGAGCTACCTGTGGGGGCGCGGGCGTGGGGTGGCGAGCGGCGGCATCCGCCTGCTGGGCGACCACCTGTCCGCCGACCTGGCGCTCGGCGTGCCTCTCGGCGGCAGCGGCCTCTCGGCGTTTCCGGTGGCGAACTTCGTCTATGCGTTCTGATCGGCAGGGCCAGCCAGGCGCCGAATCGCGCGCGCCGATCGCGAGCCGCGCCAGCAGGAGTACGCCGCCGACGAAATAGTGGGACACCAGCGCCGCTCGTAGAGGGCGTCGGCCAGCCGCCCCTCTACGCCGAAGGCCACCACCGGCAGCGAGATCAGCCACACCGCGGCGGCGAACACCGGCTGCGTTCGCCCGGCCAGCGGCAGCCGTCCGGAAAGGAAGCCGACAATCGGAATAATCAGCACTCACCGCGGCGACTCGTAGACCGCTCTCGACACTTCGGCAATCAGTGCCGCGCTCTTGTGGACGTCCTCGAGACCACGGACCAGCACCACCAGCACGTAGGGGGCGGGGGCGAAGACGATCGCGGCATCGTGATGGATGCCGGTGATGCTGCCGGTCTTGTGAGCGACCACCGTACCCTCCGGCACTCCGGCGGGAATCGCGTCCGGCGAGAGCTGCTGCCTGGCGAGGATCGCCACCATCTCGGCGTCGGCGCCGGGGGCGACCGCGCGTCCGGCGGCGAGCCGCTCGAGCAGCACCAGCAGGGCCCGCGCCGTGGTGGTGTTCACCAGGCCGCGGTCGAACGCCTTCTGATCCTCCACCCCGCGCAGCACCTGCATGCCGCCCGCGCCCAGCCTCGTCATGGTCGCGCGGATGTTCCGCACGCCGAGCCGCTCAATCAGCAGGTTGGCCGCGAAGTTGCTGCTGACGGTGATCATCGCCTCGCAGAGCGTGCGCATCGGCAGCGTCCGCCCGAGCGCCGCGAACGCCGCCGCATCGGAGGGGTCGCCGGCGGCGAGCTCGTACTCCGAACCGTCGGCGATGCTGTGGAAGCGGTTGACGACGGCGAGCGGATCGTCGAGGCGGAGCGTGCCGGCGTGCGCCTGGCGGAACAGCTCGATCATCACCGGCACCTTCATGGTGCTGGCGGCGTGGAAGGGTCGATCCGCGTCGATGAAGACACTGCTGCGGCCGTCGAGCGTGCGGTAGGCGACCGCCACCTCGGCGCCGCCGGCGGCGATGACCGCGCGCAGCCGGCCCTCGAGCGGCGATGCCGGCGGGTTCGGCGTCGCCACCAGCGCGACGGTGAAGAGCAGCGGCAGCGTCTTCACCTGCGCGATGCTACTGGATCGAGTCGGCGAGCGCGCCCCAGGTGTCGGGGTCCTGGGAGACCAGCGTGCTGAGATACAGGTTGACGTCCTCGGCGGGATATTGTCCGGCCAGCCCGCTGGCCGCGGTCTTGAGCTTGTCGGGATCCGGCTTGGTGACGCTGTCCTCGCTGATCAGGCCGTTCTCGTGCGCGATGCCGAGGCTGTCGAGAAAGGCGCCCATCATCGGGCGCTGACGCTCGAGGTGATAGTTCACCAGCGCTCGCGCCGCCACGGCGTCGGAGACCGAGGGCAGCGTCGAGAGGTATTTGGCCTTCTTCTCGAGCGGCAGGCTGATGACGCTCTTGGCGCGGAACTTCATGTGCGCGGCCAGCGCCGCGACCGCTTCGAGCTGCTGGTCGGTGGATTGATCGTCGCTCCAGAACAGCTCGGCCGCCGCCATGCGCCGTGCCGCGGGCATCTTCCGCCACAGCTTCGAAGGTCTGAATTCGTTGAAGTCCTGCGTCATGCGCCAATTTTAGCGTAAGTTCCCGGTGATACAGTGAGGCGCACGATGCGGCCCGCCGACCGTCTGTTCACCCCCCGTTTCTTCGTGATGTGCCTGTTCAGTTTCACCGTGTTTCTCTCGGTGTTCCAGCTCCTGCCGACGGCCCCCTTCCATATTCTCGACCTGGGAGGCACGACTTTCGCCTCGGGCATGTTTCTCGGCCTGCTCACCTATTCCTCGGCGTTTTCGGCGCCGCTGACCGGCGCCTTCGCCGACCGTGTCGGCCAGCGGCGGGTGTTGATTACGTCGAGCGTGGCGATCACCTGCTTCTCCATCCTGTATGGAGTGATAACCGATTACCGCTGGATCCTGGCGCTGGTGGTGGTGCACGGCGTCTTCTGGTCGGGCCTGCTGTCAGCCTCGGCCGCCTACATGACCAACATGCTGCCCGATCACCGGCGCGCCGAAGGGATCGGCTACTGGGGCCTCTCGACGGTTGCCGCGCTGGCGGTGGCGCCGACGATGGGCTTCTGGATTTACCGGCACGGGTGGTGGTGGCTGTGCGGCGTCTCGGCCGGTCTCAACATCACCATGGCGATCATCGCGCTGCAGCTGGATCCGGCGCCCGCGGCACCGCCCCCGGAGCCCCGCCCGCGCGGCCGCCTGCTCGAGTGGCGCGTGCTCGTGCTCTCGGTGACGCTGTTTCTCTATTCGTTCGGCTACGGCGGCATCACCAGCTTCACGGCGCTCTATGCCGACGCCAACCACGTCAGGCCCAAGGCAGTCTACCTGACGACATTGGCAGTCGTGATCCTCTTGACGCGTCCGCTGGCCGGGCGGCTGGGGGATCGAATGGGATACCGGCGGGTGTTCGTGCCCTGTCTGCTGCTCATCAGCCTTGGCCTGGCGTGCCTGGCGGTGAGCGGCACGCGTCCCTGGCTGATCGCGTCGGCGATCATCTTCGGGATCGGCTTCGGGACCGCATATCCCGTCTATGTCGGGTACGTGATGCGGGACATCGGCGCGGCGCGCCGGGGCGCCGCCTTCGGCGCCATCCTGGCGGCGTTCGACACCGGCATCGGCACCGGCTCGACCACCATCGGCTGGCTGATCCAGCACCACGGATTCCGCGCCGCCTTCGGGACCGCAGCCGTGCTGTCGGCGCTGGCGCTGCCGTACTTCGTGATCGTCGATCGGCGCCTGGGGGGCGCGGCCCGGGTCAGCGAGAGCGCCTGACGCCCGCGCCCCCGTGCCGGCCCGGCCCCGCGCTTCGGGCCGGACGTCGCGCTTCGGGCCGGACGTCGCGGATCGCGCTCAGGTAAGCTCGATAATCTCGACATCGGCGCGGCCGCGGGCAATCGTGAGCCTGGCGACGGAGGGAACGGCATCAAAGCGCTTCGGACCGGCGGCTCCGGGATTGACGACCAGCCGCTGACCTTCGCGGTGAACGAGCGCGCGGTGGGTGTGGCCGAAGACGATGACGTCTCCACCGTAGCGCGCCAGCAGCTTCTCCGGGGTCGGGCTGCCCAGCTCGTGCCCGTGCGTGAGGTCGATGCTGAGGCCCGCCACTTCGATGGTCCGGCGCGCTTCGAGCGGTCCTCCCGGAGGATCGACGTTGCCGTAGACCGCCGTCACCGGGGCGATGGCCGCGAGTTCGACCAGCACGGCGCGGCCGCCGACGTCGCCGGCGTGGAGAATCCGCGAGACCCCGGCGAGGGCGTCGAACACGCCCGTCCGTACCAGGCCGTGGGTGTCGGACACGAGGCCGACTATGATGGCGTCGTGAGCCTCTGCGACGTTCATTGCCACTTCTTCTCGTCCCGCTTCCTCGAGCTGCTCAGCGAAGGGCTGCACGACTTCCCGGCCGCGGGCCGCTCCACCGCAGTATCGCACCGCCTGGGGTGGACCGATCCCGGGACGGCGGAGGAGCTCGCCGATCGCTGGGTGGCGGAGCTTGACCGCCACGGGGTCGCCAGAGCCGCGCTGATCGCGAGCATCCCTGGCGACGAGGCGTCGGTGGCGGCCGCGGTCGACAGGCATCCGTCCAGGTTCGTCGGCTTCTTCATGTTCAACCCGATGCAGGGGGACATCAGAGGGCGGCTTGCCCGGGCGCTCGACGAGCAGCGCTTCCGCGGCATCTGCCTGTTCCCGGCGATGCACGGCTACCGGCTGGACGAGGAGCGGGTGCGCGAGGTGTTCGCGGCGGCGGCGAAGACCGGAGCGGTGGTCTTCGCCCACTGCGGCGTGCTGAGCGTGGGCATACGAAAGAAGCTCGGGCTCGCGTCTCCGTTCGACTTGCGGACCGGCGACCCGCTGGCGCTGGCGGCCACCGCCAGCCGATTTCCGACGGTGCCGGTGATCGTCCCGCATTTCGGCGCGGGGTTGTTCCGGGAGCTGCTGATGGCGGCCGACCAGTGCGCCAGCATCCATATCGACACCTCGAGCTCGAATGGCTGGCTGAAGTACCACCCGGGTCTGACCCTCGACGCCGTGTTCCGCCAGGCGAGCGCCGTGGCCGGCGCCGGACGGCTGCTGTTCGGCACCGATTCGTCGTTCTTCCCGAGAGGCTGGCAGCAGCCCGTGTACGACGCCCAGCAGGCCGCTGCCACCCAGGCCGGCCTCAGCGAGCCGGACCGGGCGCTGCTCTTCGGCGGCAACTTCGGGCGCCTCTTTCCCGCTGACTGAGCCTCTGACTCCGAACCCGGAACCTGAACCCGAAACCTGAACCCCGACCCCGACCCCGAACCCGGAACCCCGGAACCCCGGAACCCCGAACCCGGAACCCTGAACCCGGAACCCTGAACCCTGAACCTTGAAACACACACCGCTCCCGATCTTCCCCGTTCTGACGGCGCTGATGCTGGCGCCGGGCCAGAGCCCGCCGCCGCCCGCGGATCTGATCCTGACCAACGGCCGGGTCCTGACGATGGAGGCTGGCGAACCAGAGGCCGAGGCGGTGGCCGTGCGCGGCGACCGAATCGTCGCCGTCGGGCGGAGCGCCGACCTCCTGCGCTACCGCGGACCCGGCACCGCGGTGATCGATCTGCAGGGGCAGCTGGCGATCCCTGGCCTGATCGAGAGCCATGGACACTTCGCGGGCGTCGGCGAGGCGCAGCTGCAGCTCAAGCTTGGAGACGCCGCGACCTGGGAAGAGATCCTCGCGCAGGTGAAAGAAGCGGCGCGGGCGGCGAAACCTGGCGAGTGGATCGTCGGCCGCGGCTGGCACCAGGACAAGTGGAAGGTGAGGCCGTCACCGGCGGTCGAAGGTTTTCCGACGCATGCCTCGCTCGATGCGGTGTCTCCCGACCATCCGGTCCTGCTCACCCATGCGAGCGGTCATGCGGTGTTCGTCAACGGTCGGGCGCTCGCGCTCGCGAACATCACCGCGGCGTCCCCGAGCCCGACGGGTGGGGACATTCTGAAGGATGCACGCGGGCAGCCCACCGGGCTGCTGCGCGAGACGGCCGCCGATCTCGTGAACATCGTGCCCGGAGACGCGGACCGGGCGCGCCGCGCGCTGGAGCTGGCCTCCGCCGAGGTGCTGTCGAAGGGGATCACCTCGTTCCAGGACGCCGGGTCGTCGTTCGCGACCATCGACCTGATGAAGCAGCTCCTCGATGAGAAGCGGATTGGCGTGCGTCTCTGGGTGATGGTGTCCGAGAACAACGCCCGCGCCGCCGCCGGGCTGGCGCGGTACCGCACCATCGACTATGGAGGCGGGTTCCTGACGGTCCGGGCCATCAAGCGTCAGATCGACGGCGCGCTCGGCTCGCGCGGCGCCTGGCTGCTCGCGCCCTACAGCGACCAGCCCGACAGCACCGGGCTCAACACCATGCCGGTGGCGGAGCTCGAGGACAGCGCGCGGCTGGCCATCGAGCACGGTTATCAGCTCGCGGTGCACGCGATTGGCGACCGCGCCAACCGCGAGACGCTGGATGTCTTCGAGCGAGCCTTTCGCACCCATCCGGCACAGCGGGATTTGCGCTGGCGCATCGAACATGCCCAGCACCTGAGCGCCGCGGACATCCCCCGCTTCGCGCGCCTCGGGGTGATCGCCTCGATGCAGCCGATCCACTGCACCTCCGACGCGCCCTACGTGGTCGAGCGCCTCGGTACCGCGCGCGCCGAAGAGGGCGCCTACGTGTGGCGGGCGCTGATCGACAGCGGCGCGCTGATCGCCAGCGGCACCGACACGCCGGTCGAGGACGTCGATCCGGTCGCCAACTATTACGCCGCGGTGAGCCGGCGCACGCGAGCGGGAACGGTCTTCTATCCGGCGCAGCGGATGTCGCGCCTCGAGGCGCTCGCGGCCTATACCATCAACGGCGCCGTCGCCGCGTTCCAGGAGGACAGCCGGGGTTCTCTGAAGGTGGGGAAGCTGGCGGACATCACGGTGCTGTCGCAGGACATCACCACGATTCCCGAAGACAGGATTCCGGCGACCACCGTGCGCTACACCATCGTCGGCGGCAGGATCGCGTACCGGAAGTAGCCCGCGATCCGGTTCCGGACCGCGGGCGTCAGCGAGGGCTAGCGGACGCCAACGGGCCGGCCGCGCTGCGGCTGCGGGGCGTTCTGCGGCACCTGGCGCCGGTACTGTTCGAAGAAGCGGCTGCAGGCGCGATGGAAGCGCTCACCAAGCTGCCGTCCGGCTTCGCCGGTGGCGGGGCCGAGCCGGGCCCATGACGCCTGGGCGGCGCGGACTTCCTCGCCCATCGATCGCCAGCGGGCTTCCTCGCCGGCACGCCCGCCGATGGTGTTCGAGGCCAGCGCCTCGCACAGCAGCGCGGCGAGCGCCTGCGACGAGTCGGGCGCGGGGCCGGCCTGCTTCTGGAAGCCCTCGACCTTCTCGCAGAGCTTCTCCATCCGGCGCCGGTTGGCCTCGGTGTCGAGCTCGCTGCCGGCGAACGCCTCCGGATACGCCGAGATGAGGCGCTCGAGTGCCGCCATGAACCGACCGCTCAAGGGGTCGGCTCCCTGCCGCACCGCCGGCGACGACTGGTTCCAGCGGCTGCGCAGCGATCGCACCCGCTCGAGCAGCGCCGCGTTGTCGAAGGACGACGGAGCGGGCGGAGCGATGTCGCCCATTACCTCTGGGGCATGACCCTCGCCGGCGTCGCTGCGATCGACGGCGACCAGCGACTCGAGCTCGTGCACGAGCGCTTCACGGTCGGCCTGGTGCGCCTCGAGCTCGATCTCGTCGCGGCGCTTGTAGCGGTCGAAGAAGGTGTCGCAGGCGGCGCGGAAGCGCTGCCAGAGCGCCTCCGATTTGGCCCGCCGCACCGGGCCGACAGTCTTCCAGTCGGCCTGGAGGCGGCGGATTTCGGACGCGGTGCGGTCCCACTCGGTCGAGAGCGCCAGCGTCTCGGCACGCACGCAGAGCGCCTCCTTGCGCGCCTGGTTGGCGGCCCAGGTCTCCTTGCGCTCGGCCAGGTCGGCGTTGCGGCGCGTGAAGAACGCATCGCAGGCCTCGCGGAAGCGTTTCCAGGTAGTGCGGGTGTCCTGCCGCGGCACCGGACCGATGGCCTGCCACTCCGTCTGCAGCTGCTTGAGCTCGTCCGCCGTCCGGATCCAGTCGCTCGACGGCGACAGCGCCTCGGCGCGCTCGATCAGCGCCAGCTTCTTCTCGAGATTGCCCTTTCGCTCTTCCACGCGCGCCGCGAAGAACTCGCGCACCCGGGCCTGGATCGGGTCGGCCGCCTGCCGGTAGCGGTGCCAGAGCGCCTGGGCCTGGGCCCGCGGCGCCTCGGCGGCCTGCTTCCAGCGCTCCTGGATTTCGTGCAGCTCGCGCGCGACCTTGTCGAGATCGTCGGGCTTCACTCCCTCGGGCGTGTTGAAGCCGTAGTTCGCGCCGAGCGCCTCGGTCCTGGCGATGAGCTGCTCCTGGACAGCGGCATTGGCGAAGCGCTTCCACTCGTCGAGCTCGCGCAGCTCGTGCACCTTCGGGGCGATGGCGGCCTGCGCGGCCTTGAGGCGGTCGCCGAGTGCCTGCTGTTCGCCCGGCGGGAGCGGCCCGTCGAGTGCGGCGCGCAGCTCGCGCGCCAGGCGATCGGCCTCGCGCAGCGTCAGATCTTCGGCGGCGGCGCGGGTGGTGGTGCGCTCGATCAGCTGGTCGAGGCGCTGCATCTGCAGGCGAAGGGAGCGCTCCTCGGCTGCCAGCCGCTCCTCGATGCCGAGGCGCACGCGCGCCTCGGCCGTGCGGTACCGTTCG
>JAYTEJ010000559.1:0-10805 GCA_043735365.1 Acidobacteriota bacterium | reverse complement strand
CACGAGCTGCGGACCGTCTTCCAGACCATCGAGCTCCACGACACGCTGACCTGCCTCGATCGGCCCGGGCCATTCGGCTTGCGCTGCCGGACGCCGGGGGTGCCACTCGATGCCTCGAACCTGGTCTGGCGCGCCGCGGCGGCGCTGTGGACGGCCCTCGGGCGCGACGGCGAGCCGCGCGACGCGGTGGTGACCATCGAGAAGCGCATCCCTGTGCAGGCCGGGCTGGGCGGCGGCAGCGCCGATGCCGCGGCGGCCCTCGTCGGGCTCGGACGGCTCTGGGGCGGCGTCCCCGCGACGCTTCTGCGCGAGGTCGGCTCCGGGATCGGCGCCGACGTCGCCTTCTTCCTGTCCGGGGGGACCGCGCTCGGGCTCGGGCGCGGGGAAGAAATCTACCCGCTCGTCGATCTCCCGCCCCATTGGGTGGTCATCGTCCGCCCCGCCTTCGGCGTCTCGACCGCCGAGGCCTACGGCTGGTACGACGAGGACCGGACCGCCGGGCTCAAGGAACCGAGGGAGCTGCAGATTCTGCCGGTGCCCTGGCCCAGCCGTGCCGCGCAGATGGTCAACGACCTCGAGCCGCCGGTGGTCCGGCGGCACCCGGAAATCACCTCCCTCAAGGTCTCGCTCCGGGAGGCTGGGGCGCTGGCGGCGGCGATGTCCGGCAGCGGCTCGGCCGTATTCGGGCTGTTTCGCAGCCGCGCCGCCGCGGCGCGAAGCCTCAGGCCGCTGGCCAAGGGAGGCGCCCGGGCCTTTCTGACCCGGACGCTGACCCGGGCGGAATACGAACGCCGCGCCCGTCCGATTGCCAAACGGCCTCAAGCACGGTAAACTTCATCTCTTGCGGACATGCGGGTGGCCCGGGCCGAGTAGTGTGCCCCGGCTTCGACCCCGGAGGCCCCGCCGGATGGACTCGATGGGGCGTGGCCAAGCGGTAAGGCGCGGGACTTTGGCTCCCGTATTTCGGAGGTTCGAATCCTCCCGCCCCAACCACTCAGTACTCGGTTGCTCGTTGGATCGGGCCGGCGAATTGATGCGCGTATGAATGGCGGCCAGCTGAAACTGTTCTCCGGCAGCGCACATCCGGCGCTGGCGCAGGAGATCGCCGAGTTTCTTGGTGTCGCGCCGGGCCACGCCCGGCTGCAGCGGTTTCCGGACACCGAGTGCTCGTTCCAGATCGACGAGAACATCCGGGGCACCGACGTCTTCATCGTGCAGCCGACGTGCGCCGACGTCGACCGTCACATCATGGAGCTCTGCGTGATGATCGACGCGTTCCGCCGCTCGTCGGCGGCGCGCATCACGGCGGTGATTCCGTATTACGGCTACGCGCGGCAGGACCGCAAGGACAAGCCGCGGGTGCCGATTTCGGCCAAGCTGGTGGCCAACCTGCTGTGCGCCGCCGGGGCGACGCGGGTGCTGACGATGGACCTGCACAAGGCGCAGATCCAGGCGTTCTTCGACATCCCGGTCGATCACCTGTTCGCGGCGCCGGTGATCATCGACTACTGCGCGCGGCTCGGCTACCAGAATCTGACCATCGTCTCGCCCGACGCCGGCGGCGCCGAGCGGGCCCGGGCCTACGCGAAGCGGCTGGGCGGCGAGCTGGCGATTATCGACAAGCGCCGCAGCGACGACGGGACGGCGGAGGTGATGAACGTGGTCGGCGACGTCACCGGCCAGACCTGCATCATCCAGGACGACATCATCGACACCGCCGGCACCATCGTCAAGGCGGCGACGGCGTTGAAGAAGAGCGGCGCCGAGCGGGTGCTGGCGTGCGCGGTCCACGGGGTGCTGTCGGGGCCGGCGATCGAGCGGCTGGAAGCGGCGCCGATCGACCAGGTGATCATCACCAACACGATCCCGCTGGACGGCGCCAAGGCGGGCTGCGGGAAGATCAAGGTGCTCTCGGTGGCGCGGTTGCTCGGACAGGCGATCCGCAGCATCCACGAAGAGACGTCGGTGTCGTCGCTGTTTGTGTGAAATAAAGCTTCCAGCTTCCAGCTTCCGGCTTCCAGCTTGTGCTGCGGCAGCCGGGGGGTGGAGCGGCGGGAAGCTGATATCGAAGCTGCCGGGAGCTGGCAGCTGGAAGCTGGAAGCTATTTTATGGACGCGACACTTCAGGCGGAAAAGCGCGAGGGACGGGGCAAGAACGAGGCGCGGCGGCTGCGGGCGAGCGGGAAGATTCCCGCGGTCGTCTACGGCGCCGACAAGGGCAAGGCGGTCGAGATCGCCGTCGACCCGAAGATGCTGCTCCGCATCCTCCACTCGGAATCTGGCGTCAACACGCTCATCGGGCTGCAGCTCGACGGCGGCGGCTCGCGCGTTCTGGTCAAGGAGTATCAGCTCGATCCGATTGCGCACCGGCTGCTCCACGTCGACTTCTACCAGGTCGCGATGGACAAGATGCTGACCGTCACCGTCCCGGTGCTGCTCAAGGGCGAGGCCAAGGGCGTCAAGCTCCAGGGCGGGGTCGTCGACTTCGTCCACCGCGAGATCGAGATCGAGGTGCTCCCCGGCGACATCCCGGAGAACATCACCGTCGACATCAGCGAGTTGATCCTCGGCCAGGGCGTCCGCGTCCGCGACGTCATGGGCAGCGAAGACACCGGCACCGCGGTCAAGTGGAAGGCGACGAGCGATCCCGACATGATGATCGTCCACGTCGTCGCGCCGCGGGCCGAGGAAGCCGCGGCCGTGGTCGACGCCGCGGCGGCCCCGGTGGCGGGCGCCGAGCCCGAGGTCATCAAGAAGGGCAAGACCGACAAGGACGAAGACGAGAAGACCGAGAAGAAGAAGTAGATGTGAAGCTGGTCGTCGGACTGGGCAACCCCGGGCGCACCTACGACGGCACGCGCCACAACATCGGCTTCGCGGCCGTCGATCGGCTGGCCGCCCGGCACGGCCTGACGTGGGAATCGGCGCCGGCCGAGGCGGTGCTCGCCAAGTGGCGGACGCAGGCGGCGCTGGTGGCCAAACCGCTGACCTTCATGAACCTCAGCGGCCAGGCGGTCGGAGCGCTGCTGCGCTTCTACAAGATCGAGCCGGTGGATCTCATCGTTGTCGTCGACGACGTCAATCTGGAGCTGGGACGGCTGCGGGTGCGGCCGTCGGGATCGGCTGGCGGGCACAATGGACTGAAGTCCATCATCGGCGTGCTCGGCAGCGAAGACTTTGCACGGCTGCGGGTGGGAGTCGGGCGCGGCGATGCCCGGCGCAACCTCGCGGATCACGTGCTGGCGGCCTTCGACCCGCAGGAGCGGGAGGAGGTGGCCGACGCGGTGGACCGATCGGCGGACGCCGCGGAACTGTTCGTCGCCGAGGGCATCGGCGCGGTGATGAACAGGTTCAACAGGAAAGAAGACGGGGACTAGAACACCTCTCTTCTCCTTGTCCGCCCTAGCGCGACGCGCGAAGGCGGACCGCTCAGTCCATAAGGAGACACATGAGTAGCGCACGACAGTACGAGCTCGTCTACATCGTCACACCTGAAGCCTCCGAGCAGGAGGTCGCCGATCTGCATACCCAGATCGAGCAGATCATCCAGCGCTACGAAGGCACCCTCGACAAGACCGAGAACTGGGGCCGCAAGCGGATGGCCTACGACATCGGCCGCCATCGCGAAGGGACTTATGTGGTCGAGACCATCACCGGCTCAGGGGAGCTGATGAAGGAAATCGGCCGCCGGCTCCGCGTCATGGACGCGGTTATCCGCCAGCTGATCGTCCGCGTCGACGAGGAGCTGCAGGTGGCGCAGCGGACCACCGACGCGCGCAAGGCGTTCGTGGGGCGGCGCCGCACGGCGCGCGGGCTGCCGGCGGAACGGCAGCCGGGCGAGGGCCGCGGCGACGGCGACAACCAGGACGACATGGATCTCTCGGAGGGGCAGCGATGAGGGAAGAACGTAGCGGAGGCGGCCGCGGCCGCGCCAAGGACAAAAAGGACGGCAAGGGCGGCGACGCGCCGCGGCGCGGGTTTTTCCGCCGCCGCCGGGTCTGCAAGTTCTGCGCGGAGAAGATCGACTACATCAACTACAAGGACGTCCGCCTGCTGGCGCCGTTCCTGCCGGAGCGCGGCAAGATTCAGCCGCGGCGGATCTCCGGCACCTGCGCGCTGCACCAGCGCAAGCTGCAGGTGGCGATCAAGCGCGCCCGCCAGCTGGCGCTCATCCCGTACGTCACGGAGTAGCCCATGGAAGTCATTCTCAGAGATCACGTCGACAACCTCGGCCGCCGCGGCGACGTCGTCAAGGTCGCTGCCGGCTACGCCCGCAACTACCTGCTGCCGCGGCAGCTGGCGCTGGCGGTCAACGACAACAACAAGCGCCAGATCGAGCGCGAGCGCAAGCTCGCCGAGGCGCGCGAGCTCGAGGAGCGGTCGCAGGCCGAGGCGTTCGCGCGGCGGATGGCCGAGGCCGACATCTCGATCTTCCGCCGCGTCGGCGAGAACAACACCCTCTACGGCTCGGTGACCTCGGCGGACGTCGCCCAGGCGCTGCACGCCAAGGGCTTCGACATCGACAAGCGCAAGATCACGCTGGTCGATCCGCTCAAGGCGATCGGCGAATACACGGTCCCGATCCGGGTGCATCGCGACGTCACCGCCGAGATCAAGGTCAAGGTCGTCGCCGAGTAGCGGCGGCCGGCGCCGTCCGCCTGTGGGCGGGAGCGGCTTTCTGCTAGACTTCGGGGCGCGCTTCGGCGCGCCCTTTCTTTTTGCCTGCAGCGGATTCCGATGGCTCAAGTCTCGTCGCCCGAACGCACCCTGCCGCACAATCTCGAGGCGGAGAAGTCCGTGCTGGGGGCGATCCTCGTCCACAACGAGGCCTTCAACCACGCCGCGGAGCTGATCGACTCGAGAGATTTCTTCCGCGACGCGCACCGGCGGATCTTCGACCGCATGGTGGCGCTCAGCGAGCGCGGCGACGCCATCGACTTCGTCACCCTCAAGGAAGAGCTGTCGCGCGGCGGCGAGCTCGAGGAGGTCGGCGGCCCGGCCTACATCGCTTCGCTCGCCGACGGCGTGCCGCGCTCGGCCAACGTCGAGTACTACGCGAAGATCGTCAAGGAGAAATCCACCCTCCGCAGCCTGATCCACTCGGCCAACAAGATCCTGACCGAGGCCTACCTCGCGGAGGAGGAGCCGGACCTGCTGCTCGACGAGGCCGAGCGGGCGATCTTCGCCATCGCCGAGGACCGCATCCGCGCCGGCTTCGTGCCGCTCCGGGATCTCGTCCAGAGCAGCTTCACGACCATCGAGAAGCTGCAGCAGCACAAGGGGGCGATCACCGGCGTCCCGACCGGCTTCGTCGACCTCGACGAGATGACCTCGGGGCTGCAGCCCTCCGACCTGGTGCTGGTGGCGGCCCGCCCGTCGATGGGCAAGACCAGCTTCGTGCTCAACATCGCGCAGCACATCGGCACCGCCACCGACATGACGGTCGGGTTCTTCAGCCTCGAGATGTCGAAGGAGCAGCTCTTCATGCGCATGCTCACGTCCGAGGCGCGCATCGACGCCCACCGCTTCCGCACCGGCTACCTCAACGAAAAGGATTACGGACGGCTGTCGCATGCGCTCGGGACGCTCGCCGAGGCCAAGGTCTTCATCGACGACACCGCCTCGATTGGCGTCCTCGAGATGCGCGCCAAGGCGCGGCGCCTCAAGGCGGAACACGGCCTGCACCTGCTGGTGATCGACTACATCCAGCTGATGCAGGGGCGCGGCCGCTTCGAGAGCCGGCAGGCGGAAATCGCCTCGATCTCGCGATCGCTGAAAGGGCTGGCGAAGGAGCTCAACGTCCCCATCGTGGCGCTGTCGCAGCTGTCGCGCGCCTCCGAAACCCGCGCCGATCACCGTCCGCAGCTCTCCGACCTGCGCGAGTCCGGCGCCCTCGAGCAGGACGCCGACGTCGTCATGTTCATCTACCGCGAGGAGCAGTACCGCGACGCCGCCGGCAACGCCAAGCAGGATGCCGAGGGCACCGCCGAGATCATCATCGGCAAGCAGCGGAACGGCCCGGTCGGCACGGCGAAGCTCGCCTTCATCAAGGAACACACCCGCTTCGAGAATCTGGCGCACGGGGCCGCGTAGTGATCCGCCCGACCGTCGCCCGGGTAGACCTCGCCGCGATCCGCGCCAACTTCCAGGCCATCCGGACGTTCGTGGCCGGCGCCGCCCGTCCGCCCGGGATCATCGCCGTGGTCAAGGCCAACGCCTACGGCCATGGGTCGGTGGAAGTGGCGCTGGCGCTCGAGGCCGCGGGCGCGGCGATGCTCGCCTGCGCCGACATCGAGGAAGGGGTGGTGCTGCGGCGGGGAGGGGTGCGCGCCCCGATCCTGATCTTCGGCGCGTTGAGCGTCAGCGATCTCGAGGGGGTGTTCGATCACCAGCTGACCCCGACCATCTCGACCCCGTCGGCCGCCCGGGCGCTGCAGGCGGCCGCGGCGCGCCACCGGCTCCAGTTGCACTGCCACCTCAAGATCGACACCGGCATGAACCGCCTCGGCTTCCGCTACGACAACCTGGCCGTGAGCATTCCCGAGATCGCCGCCGGTGGCAGCCTGACCATCGACGCCGTCTACACTCATTTTGCGACCGCCGACGACCCCGGGCACCCGCTCTTCGGCGAGCAGCGCGAGCGCTTCGAGGCCGCGCTGCTGCGGATGCCGGCGCTCGGCGTGGCGACGCCGATCCGCCACGCCGCCAACTCCGCGGCGCTGCTGCGCGACGAGCGCGTCTGGTACGACTACGTCCGGCCCGGGCTGCTGCTCTACGGCATCGTGCCGCCGCCGCTGGCGGCGCTGCTGCCGCTCCGTCCGGCCTTGTCGCTCCACAGCCGCATCGTCGCCGTCAAGGGGCTGCGGCCCGGGGAAGGCACCGGCTACGGGATGACCTCGGTGTTCGACCGCCCGACCACGGTGGCGGTGGTGCCGGCGGGCTATGCCGATGGCCTGGATCTCCGCCTCGCCGGCCGCGGCCACATGCTGGTGCGCGGCCGCCGCGCCGCGATCGTCGGCTCGGTGTGCATGGACATGACGATGATCGACGTCACCGGCACCGATGCCGCGCCGGGGGACGAGGTCGTCATTCTCGGCCGCCAGGACGATGAGATGATGGACGTGCGCGAGATGGCGGCGGCAATCGGGACGATCCCCTATGAGCTGCTGTGCCGGGTCGGGGCGCGGATTCAGCGGGTCTACGAGTGAAGTCGAAGACGGTCTTTGCCTGTCAGGAGTGCGGCGCGCAGTCGCAGAAGTGGCTGGGGCGGTGCCCGGAATGCGGCGCCTGGAACTCCCTGGTGGAGGAGCGTGCCGCCGAGGTCGGAGCCGCGCCGGCCGCCGATATCGCGAAGCGCTACAGCCTGGCGGTCACCGCCGGGCCGCAGCTCTACGCCGAGATCGACACCCTGGTGGCGGAGCGGCTGACCACCGGGATCGGAGAGTTCGACCGTGTCCTCGGCGGCGGCGTGGTGCCGGGATCGCTGGTGCTGATCGGCGGCGAGCCGGGGATCGGCAAGTCGACGCTGCTGCTCCAGGCCGCGGCGCACTTCGCCCGCAGCTACGGCCCGGTGCTCTACAGCTCGGGCGAGGAGTCGGAGCATCAAATCAAGTCGCGCGGGGAGCGGCTGGGGATCGAACGGGCGCCGCTCTACATCCTCGCCGAGACCTGCCTCGAGCGCATCCTCGAGGAGATCGCCCGGCTCAAGCCGTCCTTCCTGATCGTCGATTCGATTCAGACCGTCTTCTCGCTGCGCTTCCAGTCCGCGCCCGGCAGCATCGGCCAGGTGCGCGAGGCGGCGACGCAGCTGCTGTTCGCGGCCAAGGGGCAGAACATTCCGACCTTCCTCGTCGGCCACGTCACCAAGGACGGCAATCTCGCCGGCCCCAAGGCGCTCGAGCACATCGTCGACACCGTGCTCTACTTCGAGGGGGAGAAGCACCACTCGCACCGGATCGTCAGGGCGGTCAAGAACCGGTTCGGCGCGGTCAGCGAGCTGGGGGTCTTCGAGATGACCAGCACGGGGCTCCGCGCCGTGCCCAACCCGTCGAAGCTCTTTCTCGCCGAGCGCCCGGCCAGCGCGCCCGGGTCGGCGGTGCTCTGCTGCGTCGAGGGAACGCGGCCGATGCTGGTGGAAATCCAGGCGCTCGTCAGCAGCAGCTCCTACGGCAACGCCCGGCGGATGGCGAGCGGGCTCGATCAGAACAGGCTGTCGCTGCTGCTCGCGGTGCTCGAGAAGCGCGCCGGCCTCAACCTCGTCGCCGAGGACGTTTTCGTCAACGTCGCCGGCGGGATGACGATCGACGAGCCGGCGGCCGACATGGGGATCGTCGCGGCGGTGGCGTCGAGCGTGAGGAACCGGCCGATCAAGCCCTCGACCGCGGTCTTCGGCGAAGTCGGGCTCGCCGGCGAGGTCCGCGGCATCAGCCAGGCGGCGATCCGGGTGCGCGAAGCCGCCCAGATGGGCTTCACCCGCTGCGTCCTGCCGCACGGCAATTGCGCCCCGGAAGACGCCCCGGCGGGCTGCGAGCTGGTCCCGGTGCGCAGCGTCTCCGAGGCGCTCGACGCCCTGATGGACTGGTAGCCCCCGGGCGGCGCCTCCCGAGCCGTCGAAGTATCATAGAGACTCATGGCGTGGTTCCTCCTGGCCCGGGTGCTCTTCGTACTGGCGGTGACGTACGCGGCCGTCCTGATTCGCCCCTTCGGCGCCAGCTTCGGCGTTGACCTGGCCATCGGCTCCGCCCTTGGCCTGGTGATGGTCGGGGTCGAAACCCGGCTCCGCACCGCCGAGGTGTCGGACCTGCTCGGCGCGCTCATCGGCGGCGCCGTCGGCCTGGGGCTGGCGAAGACCATCGGGGCAGCGCTCTTCTGGGCCGACAGCTCCGACCCGCGGGTGAGGTTCCTCCACAGCTTCATCCTGCTGGTGTTCCCGTACCTGGGCATCGTCATGGGGGCGCGCAAGGCGGAATGGCTCGAGCCGCGGCGGCTGGCGGCCCTCTTTCGCGACGCCGGGCCGCAGAAGCGCTACTGCATTCTCGACACCAGCGTGATCATCGACGGCCGCATCGCCGACATCTGCGAGACCGGGTTCCTCGACGGCACCCTCGTGATCCCGCAGTTCGTGCTCAAGGAGCTGCAGCTGGTCGCCGATTCCTCCGATGCGATGAAGCGCAACCGCGGCCGCCGCGGCCTCGACATCCTCCAGAAGATTCAGAAGATGTCCGGCCTCGACGTGCTGATCTCCGACATCGACTTTCCCGAAGTGCGGGAGGTCGACCTCAAGCTGATCGATCTCGCGCGCACGCTCCAGGGGAAGATCGTCACCAACGATTTCAACCTCAACAAGGTCGCCCAGCTGCGCGGCGTCCCGGTCCTCAACATCAACGAGCTGGCGAACTCGCTCAAGCCGGTCGTGCTCCCTGGCGAGTTCATGAAGGTCTTCATCCTCAAGGAGGGGAAGGAGTACAACCAGGGGGTCGCCTACCTGGACGACGGCACGATGGTGGTGGTGGACAACGCCCGCCGGATGATCGGCCGCAACATCGACGTTGTCGTCACCAGCGTCCTGCAGACGACGGCGGGGAAGATGATTTTCGGCCGCTACGTCGAAGCCTCCGCGCCGGTGGCGCATCCGGCGGCCGCGGCGCCGGCCGCGGGCGCGTCCGCCGGGAAATAATCCTGCCGATGCCCAACGGGCGCGAGCCACGCATGCGCCGACTGCCTCCCTTCCACTGGTGGCGGACGGTCTTCTACCTGATTCCAGCCGTCACGCTCTATACGATCGTGCTGGGCACGGCCTCCCTGCTCTCGACGCTGGTCGATTCCAGCGGCGCCTTCGGCCACCGCTGCGCACGCGCCTGGGCGCGGCTCATCCTCAGGACGACCGGGGTCCGCGTCAGGGTCACGGGCCTCGAGCACCTCGAGGCCGGACGCAGTTACGTCGTCGCGGTCAACCATCAGAGCATCTACGACATTCCCATCCTCTTCACGGCGCTGCCGCTCGATCTGCGGATCGTGGCCAAGGACTCGCTCGGCCGGATTCCATTCCTCGGCTGGCACCTGCACCGCACCGGCCATCTGCTCGTCGATCGGCGCAATCCGGGCGCCGGCGTGCTCAAGCGTATGGCGCAGCTCGTCCAGGCGGCGCGGTCGGTCATCGTCTTTCCCGAGGGCACCCGCAGTGCGGACGGGGTCGTGCAGCGCTTCAAGGGGGGCACCTTTCTCCTCGCCATCGACAACGACCTCCCGGTCGTCCCGGTGAGCCTCGCGGGCAGCCGGTTGGTGATGCGCAAGGGGCAGCTGATGGTCTGTCCGGGCGAGGTGACCCTGACCGTCCACCCGGTGATGCCGACCGTCGGGGTCGCGAGAGACGAGGCGCGTGCGTTCGCGGAGCGGGTCCGGACGGTGGTGGCCGCCGCGGCCGGCGATGGCGCGATATAATAGGGTGTTTGGCCGCCCCGCGCGGCGCGCTCCTTCCAGAACCCAATGCAGGTCACCGCCATCATCGCGGCAGCGGGCCACGGTCGCCGTCTGGCGTCGGGCGTCCCCAAGCAGTTTCTCGAGATCGGCGGCGTGTCGCTGCTGCAGCGCTCGGTGGCCGCCTTCTGCGCCGTGCCGCGCGTGACCTCGATTGTCGTCGTCACCCGCGAGGATGCGGTCGAGGAGATCGCGCGGACGCTCGCCACCGGCGGCCGCCCGGCAATCGTCGTCGCCGGCGGCGACACCCGGCAGGCCTCGGTGGCGGCGGCCTTCGATCGCGTGCCGGCGGAGACGGACTACGTCATGGTGCACGACGCCGCGCGCCC
>JAYTEJ010000558.1:0-3666 GCA_043735365.1 Acidobacteriota bacterium | reverse complement strand
ATGCCGAGGTTGACGTCGCCGGCGACAGCGGCCACCACGGCGAGGCCGTTCAGCGAGATGCCGTTGAAGCTGCCGCGGGTCACCTTCCAGGCGAGCAGCGCTTCACGGCCGGTCGTCGCCGCCTCGCCGTTCATGATGCAGCCGCCGGTGAAGACCTCCGCGGTGCGCACTTCGACGTAGGCGCCGGAGATCGAGGGGCCGCCCGCGCGGAGAAGAGCCGTGGCCATCAGCCCCGCCAGCGCCGCCGTCAGTACCACTCGCTTCATGACCGGGTCCTTTCTTGCTTTCTCGAGCGGCCGGGTGCACGGCCGGTCTTCACAATCTGCAGCAGCCGCGGCCGCTCCGGCAGACATCGGGGCGGACCGGCTCCCCGTCGGGGCCGAAGCCGCTCTGGGTGTCCACGCACCAGTAGGCTGCCGTCTCATACGGATCATAGAACGTCGCCTCCGCTGGATCCACTACCGAGCCGACGTACATGCTCTTGGTGCGGAGGCGGAGGCAATGAAGCCCAACGGTAATCTTCGGGGACGTCAGGGATTCCATGGCGCTTGCTCCACTTCAGACTGTTGCGATGCCGGCGGCGTTGAGGATCGCGCGCTTGACGGCCGTTTTCGCGACCTGAATCTTGTAGGCGTTCTGGCTGAGCGGGCGGGCATCCCGGAGCGCCGCCTCAGCCGCCGCGATCGCCGTCTCTTCCGTGAGCGGCTTGCCCACGAGCGCCGCCTCAGCCGCCGGCGACCGCCAGGGGACCGGGGCCACCGCCCCCATCACCACCCGCGCCGTCCGGACGGTGTCGCCCGTCATTGCCACCACGACCGTGGCGAAGGCGATCGGCCAGTCGTGCGACTCCTTGTAGCGGACCTCGTAGTGGCCGCTGCGAACCGCCCCCGGCGGCGGCAGGATGACGTGCGTGAGCAGCTCGTCGGCGGCGAGGACGTTTTCCGTGCGCACGTTCTGGAGCGTCGGCATGGTGAAGTAGTCCGCCGCCGGGACCAGTCGCTCGCCCCGCGGGCCCGCCAGCCGGAACGTCGCCCCGTACGCGAGCGACGGTACCGCCAGGCTCGAGGGGTGGACGATGAACGTCGGGCCGCCGCCGAAAATCGCGTGGAACTGGTTTTCGCCCGCCGGAGAGAAGCACTGGTTGCCCCCCTTTTTGAAGCAGACGAACTCCTCGTTGCGGTAGTACCAGCACCGGGGCCGCTGATTGAGGTTGCCCCCGACGGTGCCCTGGTTGCGAATCTGCGGCGTGCCGACTTCGATGGCGGCCAGCGCGACTGCCGGATACAGCTTCGCGACCTGAGCGTGTGCGGCGAGATCGACCAGCTTCATGGCGGCGCCGATCTTCAGGCCGCCGCCGGGCGTCGCGGTGACGGCGGCGTCGAGCGCCCCCTTGACGTTGACGAGCCGGTCCGGCTGGGAGACGTAGTCCTTGAGCCGCGCCAGCAGGTCCTGCCCGCCGGCGAGCGGCATCACCCGATCGCGGTCGCTCCCGAGGGCAGCCACCGCCTCTTTCTCGTTCTTCGGATTGACGTACGAAAACGCTTTCACCGCAGTCCTCCTCGCTCCACGGGCCCTAGGCCCGGCGCTGTGCCAGCGTCTGCAGAATTTTCGCCGGCGTCAGCGGCAGGCTGCGCACCGTCACGCCGATGGCGTTGCGTACCGCATTGGTGATGGCTGCCGCGGTCGACACCGTCGGCGGCTCGCCGATGCCGATGACGCCGCGCTCCGGCTGGTCGACCAGGCGCACGTCGATCCGTGGCACGTCGGACATCCCGGCCAGCAGGTACCACTCCATGTTCGGATTGACCATCTGGCCGGTGTTGCGATCGAGGATGCGATCCTCGAACAGCGCGAAGTTCAGCGAGCCGATGATGCCGCCGTAGACCTGGCTCTCGGCGGTGAGGCGGCTGACGACCAGGCCGCAGTCCTGAATCGCCAGCACCCGCGTGACCTTGACGATGCCGGTTTCAACGTCGACCGAGACCGCCGCGAACTGGACGCCGGAGGTGGTGACCGACGACAGCCCCGGCTGCCAGCTGCCCTCGACCGAGATCGGCTGGGTCGCGAGCAGCTTGCAGGCCTCGTTCCAGGCCAAGCCCTTCGAGGGATTGTCGCGGACGTGGATGCGCCCCCCGGCCGCTACCAGCCCGGCCGGCTCGACCCCGAGCGTCGGCGCGACCTTTTCCTTGAGCGCGTCGAGCGCGTTCACCACCGCGATGCGCACCGCCGGGCTGACCGCGGCCGCCGTCGTGCTGCCGCCCGAGCCGCCGCTGATCGGGAACATGGTGTCGCCGATTTCCGGGCGGATGGCGCTTGCCGGCAGCCCCAGGGTGTCGGCGGCAATGACCGCAATCAGCGTGCGCGTGCCGGTGCCGAGGTCCTGGGTGCCGCACTTGACGACGACGAGGCCGTCCGAGGCGATCTCGCAGCGCGCCTGGGACGGTCCGCGGCCGCCGCCACCCCAGGTGTTGATGGCGACGCCCATGCCGGTCTTGATCGGACCGGGCGCGGGGTCACCGGTCTTGTGGCGCTTGTCCCAGCCGAACTCGGCGGCGCCGCGCCGCAGGTAGGCCCCCCACATCGCGTTCGGCGCTTGCGGCGGCAAGTTCTTGATCCGGAACTCGACCGGGTCCATGTTGACCCGATCGGCAAGTTCCTCCATCAGCACTTCGGTGACGAAGGATCCCTGCGGATGGCCCGGGGCGCGCATCGGCCGCTGCTGGCCGGTGTTGATGTAGACGTCCTTGTGGGTGCGGCGGCGGTTGGGGAACTGATAAATGTAAGGCAGCGGGAAGCCGGCCGCGGCGCCGGCCCCGCCGGTGCCCCAGGTCTCGGCGTCGAACGCCGTCAGCAGGCCGTCGGCGGAGACCCCCGCCTTGACCCGGGCGGTGGCGGAAGGACGATTGCCGGTGGCGAGATGCTCCTCCTTGCGATCGAGCATCAGCTTGACCGGCGCTTTGGCCTCCTTCGCCAGCCGCGCGCAGATCAGCCCCTGGGCGTCGGGCGCCATCTTGCTGCCGAAGCCGCCCCCCATGTACTGGGTGATGACGCGGACGTTGGCGGAAGGAATCTGCAGGCCGCTGGCAAATCCTTCGCGCGCCGCGCTGATGCCCTGGGTCGAGACCCACGCCGTCAGATGATCGCCGTCCCACTCGCAAACCGCGCCGTGCGATTCGAGGCAGACGTGGGTGATCACGTGCGTCGAGTAGGTTTCCTCGACGACGTGGGCCGCCTGCTTGAAACCGGCGGCCAGGTCGCCCGTCTCCTGCACCGCCCCCTGGCGGACGTTGCCCCCCTTGAAGACCTCGGGGGCGCTTCCGGACATCGCCTGATCGACCAGCGTCAGGTGCGGCAGCACTTCGTACTCGACCTTGACGAGCCGAGCCGCGTCGATGGCCCGCTCTTCGGTGTCGGCCGCGACCGCCGCGACCTCGTCTCCCTGGTACATGACCGTGTTCCGCTCGGGGTTCGCGGGATCACGCCAGACGATCGCCGCCTTGACGCCGGGCGCCCGGCGCGCGGCGGCAAAGTCGATCGAGACGATGCGCGCGTGCGGGTGCGGCGAGCGGACGATCCGGCCGTAGAGCATGCCGGGACGATTGATGTCGAACGTGTACCTGGCGCGGCCGCTGACCTTCTCGGGACCGTCGAGCCGCTTGACCGGGG
>JAYTEJ010000557.1:0-7301 GCA_043735365.1 Acidobacteriota bacterium | reverse complement strand
GCATGCAGCGCCGCATAGGTGGTCTGGGTGCCGTGGAACGTCAGCGCCACCCGATCCGGCATGAGCCGCGCCCGATGATCGAGCAGGCTCGCTAAGTTCAAGGACGTGGCGCTTTCCATAGGTTCCACAAGGCTCTACGGGGTTCCGCGAGGTTCTGCCGGGTTCGGTTCCACAGGGTTCCACGCGGTTCTACCGGGTCTGTTCCGCGGGGTTCTACCGGGTCTGTTCCGCGGGGTTCTACCGGGTCTGGCTCCGCGGGGTGCTACCGGGTTCGGTTCCGCGGGGTGCTACCGGGTTCGGTTCCGCAGGGTGCTACCGGGTTCGGGTTCGCGGAGTCCCCTGGGGGTCGCGCGCGCCAGGTTCTGGCTCTCCACGGTTGCCGAGGTTTGCGTGCGTCGGGCTCCGTCCCTGGTACCGCCGTTCGATCCCGAGCTCGGACCCAGAACGCGGAGACCTACTCCGCAAGACCGTGAACCCGGAACCCGCTTTGGACCCCCAGCGAAGCCTCAGATCCGCCGCTCGAGGCCGCTCCCGAACCGGGACGTCACGCCCGAGCCCTGAACCCGGAACCTCAAACCCGAACCCGGAACCCGAACCCGGAACCCCGAACCCGAACCCGAACCCGGAACCCGGAACCCGAACCCGGAACCCCGAACCCGGAACCCCGAACCGACGATCATTTCCACTCCGTATGCACCGCGCCGGGGCGGTCGGTGCGCTCATAGGTGTGCGCGCCGAAGGCGTCGCGCTGGGCCTGGGTCAGGCTCTGCGGCAGGCGCGCGGTGCGGTAGGAATCGTAGTACCCCAGCGCCGACGCATGGGCCATGTACGGCAGCCCGGCTTCGGCCGCGCGGGACACCGCCCGACGCCAGCCGGCCTGCGCCGCATCGACCTGGCGGGCCATCTCCGGATCGCGCAGCAGGTTCACCAACGCCGGCCGCTGCTCGAAGGCGCGACGCACCGGATCGAGCAGCCGCGCACGGATGATACAGCCGGCCTTCCAGATGCGGCCGATCTCGCTCAGGTTGACGTTCCACTGGTGCTGGTCGGAGCCGGCGCGAATCAGCGCCATCCCCTGCGCGTAGGCACAGACGCGCGCCGCATAGAGCGCATCGCGGACGTCGTCCACCACCGCCGCACGGCCAGCCGACGCGAACGGACCGGTGGCGGCGGGACCGGCGAGCACGGCCGACGCTTCGAGCCGCTGCTGCTTCAGGCTCGAGAGGACGCGCGCGTCGATGGCGGCGGCAATCGTCGGGATCGCCACCGCGAGATCGAGCGCGACCTGCGCTGTCCAGCGGCCGGTCCCCTTCTGGCCGGCCTGGTCGAGCACCATGTCCACGAGCGGCGTGCCGGTGTCGGGATCGAGGGTGCGGCAGACGGTGGCGGTCAGGTCGATCAGAAACGATTCGAGCGGGCCGGCGTTCCAGTTCTGGAAGACATCGGCCGACTCCGGCGCCGACATCCCCAACCCTCGCCGCAGCACGTCCCAGGCCTCGGCGATGAGCTGCATGTCGGCGTACTCGATGCCGTTGTGCACCATCTTCACGAAGTGCCCGGATCCGCCGGGGCCAACGTGGGTCACGCACGGGCCGGCCTCGCTCCTGGCGGCGATGGCCTCGAGGACGTCTTTGATGAGCGGCCAGGCGGCGTCCGGGCCGCCGGGCATCAGCGAGGGCCCGAACCGCGCCCCCTCCTCACCGCCCGAGACGCCGCAGCCGACGAAGTGGATGCCGGCGGCCGCGAGCACGGCTTCACGCCGCGCCGTGTCCTCGAACCATGAGTTGCCGCCGTCGATGACGACGTCGCCGCGGTCGAGCAGCGGCCGCAGCTTCTCGATGGTCGCGTCGACGGGCTTGCCCGCGGGGATCATCATCATGATCCGCCGCGGCCGCTCGAGCGCCGCGGTGAAGGCCTCGAAGGTCGGCGTCCCCTCGAAGGCGGCGCCGGGGTGCGCCGCGAGGAACTCGCCAATCCACGCCGTTTCGAGGTTCCAGACCGCGACGCGGACGCCGCGCGACTCGATGTTCAGGGCGAGGTTGCGCCCCATCGTGCCAAGACCGATGATGCCGAACTGCGCTGTGCTCATACCACTCCCTGGGCCGCCACGACCGCGCGCTCGAAGGCGTGGTCCCGCGACCGGATGCGAAGCTCTTCGCCGATGAGTGACGCCAGATCCCGTCCGCCCAGCGACACCACCCTGGACGCCGCCGCGTGCCCCTCGACCCGCGCCGCGGTCTCGATGCAGGCGCCGTCGGCGCCGAGCGTCAGGGTCAGGGCCTGAGCGCCGCCGCCCAGCGCGATCCGCTCGATCGGCGCCGCGCCGGTTCCGGTCCGCCACTCGATGGCCACCGCCGAGGCCCAGTCCAGGCTCGACTTCAGCCAGCCGGCGTAGAGCCGCGCCGCATCGCGATCGGCGCCCTCGATGACCAGGCTGGTGAACGAGGCCGCGGCGAGGCGAACCTCGGGGATGTCGAAGAAGTGCGCCGTCAGCGCCCGCCACCGCGTCAGCGCGGTCCAGCGCAGGTCGCTCGTCGCGGTCAGTGCCGCCAGGCTCTCGGCCCGTGCCCAGACCGCTTCCGGCGCCTCGGCGTCGAGCACGAGGCGGTCGGCGAGCGCCGCCAGTCCGTCGAGATGCTCCGGCGCGCCGCCCCGCCACCACACTACCGTCGGGAGGCTCGACAGCCGCAGCGCCGCCACCGCGTTGTTCAGGTACTCCGGACAGAGACCCTCGAGCGCCACCGCGTGCTCCCGCACCCGGACCGGCGGAGTCGGATTGGTGCCGTCGGAAATCAGGATGGCGCGCACGCCGATGTCGGTCAGCTGGTCCACCGCCCGGGCCGCCTCGATCAGACGCCCGTGCGGGCCGGTGATCACCAGCGTGGCCGTGAAGGTGTGGCCGGGGGCGCGCCTGCCCTCGTCCTGGTGGGCCCCGCCCAGCGCCGCTTCGATTCCGGCGAACGGGACTTCCACGCCGAGCGGCAGCAGGGCGTCGACCGCCGACGTCGTCATAAGGTCCTCCATCGCCGGCCGTCGCGCTCGATCAGCGCGTCGGTCTCGGCAGAGCCCCACTCGCCCGACTCGTAGGTCGGGAGCGCCGTGGCCGCCTCGGCCTGCCAGCGCTCGTGCACCGGCGTGATCAGCGCCCACGACGCTTCGACGAAGTCGTGGCGCGCGAACAGTGTGGAGTCGCCCAGCAGGGCGTCGAGCAGCAGGGTCTCGTAGGCCTCGGGGACGTTGCCTCCGAAGGCGCTGCCGTAGCGGAAATTCATCATCACCGGCGCCAGCTGCATCCGGGTCCCGGGCAGCTTCGCCTCGAACCGCACCGAGATTCCTTCGTCGGGCTGGACGTTGATGATCAGCAGGTTCGGCGCCACCGACGACTCGCTGACACGCTTGAAGATCTGGGTCGGCGGGCGGCGGAACTGGATGGCGATTTCGGTGGTCCGCTTCGGAAGCCGCTTGCCGGTGCGCAGAAAAAACGGCACCCCCGCCCATCGCCAGTTGTCGAGCTGCATCCGCATCGCCACGAAGGTCTCCGTCGTCGACCCGGCCGCGACCCCCGGCTCCTCGCGGTAGCCGGGCACTTCCGTTCCCCCGACCCAGCCACCGCGATACTGCGCGCGAACGACCTGCTGCGCGTCGTCGAGCGGCTGCACCGAGAGCAAGGCATCCATTTTCCGATCGCGGACGCTGTCAGCGGTGAAGGCGATCGGCGGTTCCATCGCCACCAGGGCGAGCAGCTGCATCAGATGGTTCTGCACCATGTCGCGCAGCGCCCCCGCGCCTTCGTAATAGGCCGCGCGGCGCTCGACGCCGACGGTCTCGGCGGCTGTGATCTGCACGTGGTCGATGTAGCGCCGGTTCCAGACCGGCTCGAACATGCCGTTGGCGAAGCGGAAGACCATCAGATTCTGAACGGTCTCCTTGCCGAGATAGTGGTCGATGCGGAACACCTGCGACTCATCGAAGTGCTGGTGGACGATCCGGTTGAGATCGCGCGCCGTCTTCAGATCGGTGCCGAACGGCTTCTCGATGATGATGCGCCGCCAGCCGGCGTCCGACGAGGCCGCCAGCCCGGCCGCGCCCAACTGCTCGATGACGTTCGGGTAGGCGCCCGGAGGAATCGCCAGGTAGAAGAGCACGCCCACGGCCCCCGACTCCCTGATGAGCGCCGCCAGGCGCTGGTAGATGGCGGGATTCTGGAAGTCGCCGCCGATGTAGCGCATCCGCTCGCCGAGCGATCGCGCGATCCCGTCCTCGGCCGCCGCCGCCGCGAACTCGCGCAGGCTGTCGCGGAACTCCTCCCGGAAGCCGTCGTCGCCGAACTCTTCCCGCGCCACGCCGACGATCGAGAAGCGGGCGGGCAGGTGCTGATCGCGCGACAGCCGGTAGAGCGCCGGCAGCAGTTTCCGGCGCGTCAGATCGCCGGAGGCGCCAAAGATGACCAGCGTTGCCGGTCCCGGGGTTGGCTCGAGACGCAGACCGTCTTGCAGTGGGTTCACGGGCACCCGGGGATCATACCCGAGGAGCGCCGCGGCTATTTCCGCGCCGCGAAAAACGCCGAGACCGCATCGAGCTGCGCATCGCTCAGCCGGTCGCCGAACGAGGGCATTTCGGCATCGGGATCGACCTCCTCGGGATCCACAATCCAGCGGCGCAGCGTCGCGGCGTCGTGCTTCGATCCCTCGTGCGACAGGTCGGGTCCGTCCTTGCCACCGTCGCCGTCCAGCTTGTGGCAGCCGACACAGTAACGCGCGAATACCGCGCCGACAGTTTCGAGGTGCGGGCTGAACCCCGGATACGGCTGCCGCGAGGCGCGGCGCGCGTAGGCCACGAGCGCCGCCGCTTCGCGCTCGCTGACCACCACCGGCGGGTCGCGGAGGCCGGGGGCGATCATCTCGGGGTCGAGGACGTGGCCCGCCAGCCACTCCGGGCCGCGCGTCGCCGGCAGTCCGCCGATCGGTTCGGCGCTGCCGCTCCCGGCATGGCAGCGGGCGCAGTCCGCCTTCACGGCCATCATCCGGCCGCCAATCTCGCGCAGCGTCCACGTATCCTGCGACGCCGAAGGAGCGGGGCGATCCCGCCACCCGAGCGTCGTCAGCGTCACCACCGCGGCGGCGCCGAGGAGCGCGCCGGCCAGCACCACGCGCCGATGCCGGGGGTGTCGCGACGGCCCGCGGTCAATCCAGGGCAGGAGCGCCAGCAGCCCGGCCGCGATTCCGGGCACGACCATCGCGCCGACGACCTCCCATTTGCCGGGGAAGTACTTGAGCAGCTGGAAGAGGCCGAGGAAGTACCACTCGGGCCTGGGAATGTAGGTCGCATCGGTGGGGTCCGCCGGTCCCTCGAGCGGCGGCATGCCGTGCCAGACGAAGGCCGCCAGCACCGCCAGCACCAGCAGCACCATGGTGACGTCGCGGGACGCCTGCGCCGGATAGAAGGGGGTCTCGGGTCCGGGCCGCGGCCGCACCGGTCCGGAAATGCCGTGCCGCCGCATCAGCACCATGTGCCAGACGACCAGCGCCACCAGCGCCGCCGGCAGGAAGATGACGTGCGCCGAATACCAGCGCGTCAGCGTCAGCGCGCCAATCGTCGCGCCGCCGCGCATGATGCCGGCGACGATCTCGCCGCCAAGCGGCGTCAGCCTGGCGATATTGATGGTGACGACCGTCGCCCAGTAGGCCCGCTGGTCCCACGGCAGCAGATATCCGGTCAGGGCGAAGGCCAGGATCAGGCCGAGCAGCGCCAGCCCCGACAGCCAGGTCACCTCGCGCGGCGGCTTGTAGGAGCCAAAGACCATCACCCGCAGCATGTGCGCCGCCATCGCGACGACGAGAAAGCTGGCGCCGAAGTGGTGCAGGCCGCGCACCAGACGCCCGGCGGAGAGCCCGGTGATGAAGCGGACGCTGTCGTAGGCGTGATCGGGAGTCGGCGCGTAATAGAGCGTCAGCGCCGCGCCGGTCAGCAGCTGGATCGACAGCAGCGCCAGCAGGATACTCCCGAGGGTGAAGAACCATCCGGTCCCGGGCGGCAGCGGCTCGTCGAGCATCACGCTCGCGGCGCGGCGGTAGCCGGTGCGGGCGTCGAGCCAGTCGGCGACGCCAAGCCGTGCCAGCAGGCGCTTCACAGCCGCACCAGCACCGAGGCATCCGCCGGATCGATCCGCGCCTCGACGACGTCGAGCGCCCGCGGCGGCGGACCGGAGACGACCGCGCCGCTCGCGGCATACACGCCGCCGTGACACGGGCACTTGAAATGCTTCGCGGCGGCGTCCCACTGGACCTGGCAGCCGAGGTGCGTGCAGGTCGCCGACATCGCGCGGACGGTGTCGCGTCCGTCCCAGACGATGAAAACGGTTTCCCGGGCCCGCTCCCGGTACCATCCGTCAACGCGCGGCACCGAGAGGATGCGCGGCATCGGCTCGTTCGGCTTGAGATCACCGGTCGAACCCGCCCGGAACCCGCGGCCGGCGCCGGCCACGGCCGGCGGCCGGAGCGCGAACGCTCCGAGGAGAGCCGTCAGCCCCCCGCCCAGCAAGGCGACCGCGGTGTTGACGAAAACGACGAGCGCCCGACGGCGCGCCGGTGGAACGGGGAGATCAGGGCAGTCAGGCATGAACAGGGCTGGACGTGTGCGAAGGACGCGCCAATCGCGCCGGGCGGTATCTTACGGCGGGCCGGGCAAATTTGCGACCCGGGGCTGCTGGCGGAGTTCGGGAATCGTAAGCCCTTTCGCGTCGTGCGGCTCCGGCCTCAGCGCGGCCGGGCCGCGAGATACGCTCTGGCCGCGGGGGTGCCGAGCAGGCGCAGTCGCGCCAGGATCTCCTCTTTGGCGGCCGGATCCGTCTCGCGATCCGCGAGCCGAATCAGTTCGACGTCCGCCCGGGCGTTGAACAGCCCGGCGATGATCGGACTCTTCATGTCGGCGGCGCTGGCGCGCTGCCGGGCATAGAGCTGGGCCAGTTCCGCCCGCCCCCCCGCCTCGCCGAGCCTGACGATGGCGGCGTCCCTGAGCCGCGCGTCGGTCTCCGACTGGGCAATGTGCATCAGCGCGGGGACGGCGTCCCGCTGCCCGAGCGACAGCACCACCTGATACTTCACCCGCTCGTTGGCGGTCGCGTAGACCCTGAGCAGCTCGCTCGACACCGCGGGGCCGCCCAGCCCGCCCAGTGCGCGCACCGCGGCGACGCGCACCAGCTCGGGCCCGCTGGTCGCCATTTCGACGACCGTGGCGCGGGCCTCGGGGCGATGCGATTGCGCCAGCATGAACAGCGCCCGTCGGGCCTCGTCGGCATCATG
>JAYTEJ010000556.1:0-4848 GCA_043735365.1 Acidobacteriota bacterium | reverse complement strand
CACGGACTCCGGCTGGCGCTGGTGGAGTCGGCTGCCGGCGCGGCACGGCCCTTCACGCCGTTCGACGCCAGTCCGGTGGACGGCTCGAAGCAGATCCTCGGGCTGCACAGCGCCCGCCTGTGGGAGCACGACGAGGCGAGGACGGCGTCGTTTCTCGCCGTGGCGCTTGGCTTCACGCGGATCGGCGAAGACGCCGGCTGGACGCGGTATGGATTTCCGGACGCCGCCGGTGCCGTGGACATCCGCGAGACCCGAACGGCCCGTCAGGGCGCCTGGGGCGTCGGCTGCGTTCATCACCTGGCGTGGCGGGTCGACGACGAGACCCACCAGATGGCTGTGCGAGCGCAGGTGGAAAGCGCGGGCGCCGGGGCGACACCGGTGATCGACAGGTTCTGGTTCAAGTCGGTGTATTTCCGTGAGCCTGGCGCGGTGCTGTTCGAGCTCGCCACCGACGGTCCTGGCTTTGCGGCGGACGAGGACCCGGCGCATCTCGGCGAGACGCTGGTGCTGCCGCCGTGGCTCGAGTCGTCGCGCGATCGGATCGAGGCCGTGCTGCCCAAGCTGGTCGTGCCAACCCGATGAACCTTCGCTTCTGGGGGGTGCGCGGATCGGTGCCGTGGGCAATTCCGGCGGCGATTGGCCATGGCTGCAATACCGCCTGTCTCGAGCTGCGGGATGCGGCAAGCGGGCAGACGCTGATCTTCGACGCCGGATCGGGAATCGTCGGCCTCGGCGAGCGCCTGTCTGGTCCGCCGCGCGACCTGGCGATTGTGCTGACGCACTATCACTGGGACCACATTCAAGGGCTGCCGTTTCTGGAGCAGCTGTACGAGCCGGGCTGGCGGCCCAGGATTTACGCGCCGGTGTTCGAGGCGCGCGATACCGAGTGGGTCAACACCATCTTCAAATCACCGTTCTTCCCGGTGCCCTACGAGCGGCTGCCCAATCCGCCCGAGGTCCTCCTGCTCGGCAGCGGGCCGGCGGCGATTGACGGGTTCGAGCTGTCGTGGGTGCCGCTCAACCACCCCGGCGGGGCGCTGGCCTACCGGGTGCGGGGTACCCGCGGCGATCTGGTCTACGCCACCGACCACGAATTCGGCGACCCGGCGTTCGACGAGTCGCTGGCCGCCTTCGCGCGCGGCGCGTCGGCGATCATCCTGGACGCGCACTACACGCCCGCTGAGATCGGCTCGTATCACGGATGGGGCCACAGCGACTGGCGGCGTTCGGCGGAGTTCGCCGCCGCCAACGACATCGCCCGCCTGTGGCTGTTCCACCACAAGCCGGGCCGGACGGATGAAGCACTGGTGCAGATCAGGGCCGACGCCCAGAAAATCTTTCCCGCCACCGAGACCGCGTGCGAGGGAGAGTCGATCGACTTCTAACGCCGCGTGCCGTGCCAGCAGCACCCTTGGCCGATGGCAGCCTGGCCCCGTGCACTTTGCCCCTTGGCACCTGTTTACGCCGTGAACGCCAGGCAGGTGCCGTGCTTCAGCAGGTCTTCGACTTCAGCGAGCGAGGGGGCGCCGGCCATCGCGCCGAGGCGGGTGACGCTGACGGCGGCGGCGGCGTTCGAGAAGCGGAGCACCTCGGCGGTCGGCCACCCGGCGAGCATGCCGTAGACGAACCCGGCACGGAAGACGTCGCCCGATCCGGTGGTGTCGACAGCGTTCACCGCGAACGCCGGCGAGTGGACGATGTGGTCGCCGTCGAGCGCCATTGCGCCGTTGGTGCCGAGCGTGACGCAGAGCAGGCCGGGGTGCATTGTGCGCAGCTTGCGGAGAGCCCGTTCCGGGTCGCGCTCGCCGGTCAGCAACGGCGGCAGGTGCTCCGCGAAGATTGGAACGGACACGCTGCGCACCAGCTCGGGGGTCCGCTCCGTCATGCGATCCAGATCGCTCGTGACCGTCACGCCCGCCGCCACCGCCATTCGCGCCACCCGGATCGCGGCCTCCTCGTCCACATCGTCGACGTGCAGCACGCGTCCTTCGAGAAGAGCAGGATCGAAGGGGGCGTCGCCCAGCAGCAACCGCGGGTCGCGATGCCAGAGGACGGTCCGCTCGCCGGTCGACTGATCGACGAGGACGACCGCGAACTGGTTCTGCGCGTCACGGGTGATGACGCGCGAGAGGTCGACGTGCCGCGCTTCGAGATCGGCGCGCACCCGCCGGCCGTTTTCGTCGTTCCCGATCGGGCCGAGGTAGCGCGTCGTCAGGCCCAGAGCCCCGCAGGTGGCGAGCATGGTCGCGACCTGTCCTCCGCAGGAGACGAAGTGCGCGTTGATGCGCAGCTTGGTCTCGGCGGCCGCCCCTCCGGGAGCGCAGGGGAGCAGGTTGACGTAATCGACGGAACTGGCGCCGAATCCGACGACGTCCACTAGAGCTGCCCGCCGGGTGAAGGGACACGGCGGGTGCGGAGGAGAGAGGCCTGGCTGGGGTGCATGGCCCCGCCATTATAGGACGCGCGGCGGTCAGGCGGACAGCGCGGCTGGGCAAGCGATTCGCGGCCCGACTCGGCGGCGGATTCATAATAAGATGGTCTTTTCAGCGGGCGCGACGTATCGTTATAATTCGCTTTCAGGCTTCCAAATCACGTTCCCATCAGTACGGGTGCGGCACCCGTGCTAGAGGAGTGACCTTCTTGCGCGTACACCTCATTAATCCCAGCCATCTCGCCTTTGGTGTGGGGGTCATTACGCCCCGGTGGCTCTACGTGCTCGCAGCGGCGACGCCGTCGAGCTTCGGCGATCCCGTCATTACGGACGAGACGCTGGAAGTGCTCGATCCGGAGAGCATCGAGCGCGGCGACATCGTCGGGATCGGCATTCACACGGGCAATGCCCTGCGCGGCTACGAGGTCGGCCGGCTGGCGCGGGAGCGTGGCGCCTGGGTGGTGTTCGGCGGCATCCATGCGACGCTGTTTCCGGAGGAGCCGCATTCGCTTGGCGGCGCGCACGCGGTTGTCAAGGGAGACGGCGACGTGGCGTGGGGCCATGCGGTGAACGACTGCGCCGTGGGCGCGCCGAGGCCGGTGTATGAGGGCGGCAAGGTCGACGCCAGCTCGTTCATGCCGGCGCGATGGGATCTGATTCCGCCCAACAAATATATGTGGGCCTCGGTGCAGACCGTGCGCGGCTGCCCCAAGCACTGCTCGTTCTGCTCGGTCTGGCGTACCGACGGCCAGAAGCCGCGGCAGCGCGGCGCCGACGCGGTCATTGCCGAGATCGTCGAGCTGCGGCGGATGGGATTCCGCTTCATCGCGCTCGCCGACGACAATTTCTATACCGTGACCCTGACCGACATCAAGATGGCGGCGCGGCGAGCGGATCCGTCGCAGCGCGAGTATCTCGAGGGCCTGCGCGCCGAGCGCTTCGAGCTGATGGAGAAGCTCGCCAAGCTGCCGAGCGACATGATCTTCTTCACCCAGATCACGATGGAGGCCGCCGAGGATCCGGCGTTCCTGGCGGCGATGAAGGCGGCGCACATCAAGGGGGCGCTGGTCGGTGTCGAGGCGGTGACGCCGGAAGGGCTGAAGGACGTCTACAAGGACTTCAACTACGCCGGCGAGACCCTGGTCGAGCGCCTGCGCGCCTTCAAGAGCGCCGGGGTGCACGTGCTCGGCTCCTTCATCTTCGGGCTTCCGTCCGACCGGCCGCAGACGTTCGAGGCGACGTCGGAGATTGCCACCCGCGCCGGGGTGACCTTCGCGCAGTTCGTGATGCTGACGCCGTTCCCCGGCACGGTCGACTTCGCCGCCTGGGAAAAGAGCATGGAAACGGACACCACCCGCATCGGCGGCGTGCCGCTGACGCGCCACTGGCTGATTCCGCAGGCGCTCCGGCCCAAGGTCTACACACCGCATCCGGTGATGGAGGGGGACGAGATTCGCCGCCGCACCCAGGCGGTGTGGGACGATTTCTACAGCCTGCGCAAGATCTGGGACCGTTCCAACTGCGTCAAGTCGCTCAAGTCGCGCCTGGCCTTCGTGCTGATCTCCAAGCTCTATCGCCAGATGTACGCCAACACTGGCATCGCCACCGACAGCGCCCGCGTCAACCGATCGGCGCGCTGGGCGCGGATCATCGCCGCCCCCTGCCGCCGCCTGTTCTCGGCGTCGCCGATGCCCGACCTGCAGGTGCCGGCGTAGAAGAGGTTCGGGTTCCGGTTCGAGGTTCTGAGTTCTGGGTGCCGGCTGTCGAGCCGGTGCCGGGTTCGAGAATATGCTTCGGCTCGCCGGACTGGGCGATTTCCGCAACTGGCTCATCCGCGCGGCGTGGTCGGGCGCGGCGCTCCGTCCCGCGCCTTGTGCACTCCTGCAATCAGCGATTCGATCTGCTCCGGTGGCCAGTACTAAGGGGTGACGACCTCGCGCAGAATGGCGTCGTAGGCCGCGCTCGGCCGCGGCCAGCGCCGGCTTTGCCGAATATCCCGCCCATCCACGCCATCGTGTTCACGTTGCGCGGATTGATCCCAGGGCCTCGCAGATTGCAAGCGTTACCGACCAGATGTTTGGGTGGAACGCCTGGACCTGGGTGCGCATGCAATCACGCACTGAACGGTCGCCCGCATATCTGCACCACTTCACTCGCGTGCCGCCACATCCCGACGCCGTGAACCAGGGGGCCTTTCATGGCGCAGACATCTACTATGCGCTCAGGCACGTGAGCGACAAGAAATGGCCGTGGACAGAAACGGATCGGCACCTGTCCGACACGGTCTCGTCGTGCTGGATAGATTTCGCGCGGACGCCTCAACGGTAGCCGAACAACGGCGGGAACACGACCACCACCAGTGCCGCCCATATTGCGTAAGCCGGCAGATAGGCAATCTGCCATCGTTCCAGGGCGGC
>JAYTEJ010000555.1:0-1635 GCA_043735365.1 Acidobacteriota bacterium | reverse complement strand
GTGTGATCGAGGTCGCCGGCGAGCAGCCGCTCGCGCAGCGATGCCCTGGTGATGTCGAGCCGCCGGGCGCGCAGGTCCGCCACCGTCGGCACCGTCGCCACCTCGATCTTCTGCTTGGTGTAGTTCTCGATCACCCGCAGCAGGCGGTGTTCCCGCGGCTCGGCCAGCGTGATCGCCGTGCCGCCGCGTCCGGCGCGCCCAGTGCGGCCGATGCGGTGCACGTAGGCCTCGGCGGCGGCCGGGACGTCGTAGTTGAAGACGTGCGACAGCCGCTCGATGTCGAGACCGCGCGCGGCGACGTCGGTCGCGACCAGCAGCTCGGCCGAGCCGTCGCGGAACCGCCCCATGACCCGGTCGCGCAGCCGCTGTTCCATCCCGCCGTGCAGCGCCTCGGCCTGATGGCCGTGGGCGTTGAGCATCTCGACGAGGGTGTCCACCTCCAGGCGCGTACGGCAGAACACCAGGGCCGATGCCGGGCTCTCCATCTCGAGCACCCGCTCGAGCGTCGCCGGCTTGTGTGGCCGGGCGACGATGTAGGCGACCTGGCGGACGCGCGGCAGCTTGCCGGCGGTCGCCTTTTCTCGCTCGATGGTCACGCGTGCGGGGTTCTGCAGATGCCGGCCGGCGATCGCCAGAATGCGCGACGGCATCGTCGCCGAGAACAGCGCCGTCTGCCGGGTCTTCGGCGTCGCCTCGAGAATGGCGTCGAGGTCCTCGGCGAACCCCATGTCGAGCATTTCGTCGGCCTCGTCGAGGATCAGCACCGCGAGCTGCTCGAGCTTGAGGGTCGCGCGCCTGATGTGGTCAAGCGCCCGCCCCGGCGTCGCCACCACCACCGCCGGTCCGCGCTCGAGACCCTTGATCTGCTGGTGCATCGGCGCGCCGCCGTAGAGCGGCAACACCCCCAGCCCGGCGCCGCGGGCGTACTTGTGGATAGCCTCGGCGACCTGCATCGCCAGCTCCCGCGTCGGCACCAGCACCAGTCCGCCGGGCGGGGCAGGCCTGCGCTTGGACTCCGCCGCCCGGATCCGCTGCAGCATCGGTAACGCGAAGGCCGCGGTCTTGCCGGTGCCGGTGGCGGCCTGTGCGAGCACGTCGCGCCCTTCGAGCAGCAGCGGAATGGTCTCGCGCTGGACCGGAGTCGGCTCCTCGTAGCCCAGCGCGGTGATGGCGTCGACGAGATCCGGGGCCAGGCCGATGGCCGCGAATCCGGGCGCGAGCGTGTCTGTCTTCGTCGAAGGCATGTGTCCTTATGCGAGTGTGGCGGCGTACTCTTCGTACGTGCCCTTGAAATCCGTGACGGCGCCGTGGTCGAAGTGCCACACCCGCGTCCCCACTTCCTCGATGAGGTCCTGGTCGTGGGTCACCAGCAGGACCGTGCCCTCGAACTTCTGCAGCGCGACGTTCAGGGCGTTGATCGACTCCAGATCCAGGTGGTTGGTCGGCTCGTCGAGCACCAGCAGGTTCGGTTTCTGCAGCATGATGCGGCAGAAAAGGAGACGCGCCGTCTCGCCGCCCGACAGCGCCTCGGTCGGCTTCAGGCCTTCCTCGCCGCTGAACAGCATCTGCCCGAGCAGGCCGTGGATGTCCTGCCGCGCGGCGTCGGGATCGAACTGGTGCAGCCACTCGACCGCG
>JAYTEJ010000554.1:0-1808 GCA_043735365.1 Acidobacteriota bacterium | reverse complement strand
GCGAGCGCCGCGCTGTGCTGGTCAAGGAATGGGTGGCCGGCCTGCGCCGCCGCGCCAACATCAACGTCCTGCCGGAATGATCGTCAGCGCTCCTGAACGCGGATGTAGTCCACCGCCGCGGCCAGCGGTCGGGCATCGTTGCCCAGGCCCACCTCTGCCGGCGTCCGTGCCGAGCTGAACGTCAACGTCACCCTGTTCACTCCCGAGCGCCAGGCGTCCGCCGGCGTCGCCAGCTCCACGGTCGTCCACTGTTCCGGCACGCCGATGCTGGGCTGAGGCCGGCCGTTGATCGCGACCGTCAGCGCCTGTCCCGTCCAGCCCGGGTACGTGAAGGCGTGCAGTCGAATCTGCAGCGCCAGCGCCGCCGGGCGATCCAGCGGAATCAGCACGTCCGCGGGGGAGGCGGCCCATCGATAGGTCGCCGGTCCCTCGTGCTCGATGCCGTGCCAGCCGCCGCCGAGCAGCGGCTCGTCATCCGCACCGACGTCGATGCGTCCGTAGGGGCGAAGCGGATCGCTCAGGAAGCGATTGGCCGAGAGCAGGTCGTACGCCGACGGCGCCAGGCGATTGTGCAGCGCGAAGCCGAGGCTGGCCGGGTAGGTGAACGGATTGCCGAACCAGCGGTGCAGCGCGCGCGCCTGCGCAGCCGCGGTCTCGCCGAACGAGACCGACTCGCCGATGCGCACCACGCCGTCCTGGGCGGCGCTCATCAGCGCGAAGTTCCAGAGCACGAGCAGCGCGCCGGCGAGGCCGACGACGCGGGCGGGATGACGGCGTGTGATGGAGACGGCGGCCGACGCGAACGCCGCCGCGCCGAGGCAGAACAGCGGGATGGTGCCGTCGAAGCGCCGCCCGCCGAACCCGGCGCTGCCCCACCAGTCCTGAATGCAGGCGTTGAAGTAGGTCATCACCGCCAGCGCCAGCAGGATGGGGAGCCCGATCGCGGGCTGCGCCGCGGTGAACAGCAGCAGCCCGAGTGCCGCGAGATAGAGGACCGGCGACCAGCTGAAGAGCCCGTTTCTTGACGACCACAGGATGTCGGCCAGGTGGGGGTCCGCCCAGCGGATTTGCGGCCCGACCGGCGAGACCGCGAGCCAGGTGCCGTAGATCGAATGCCAGGCGATCATCTGCGGCGTGAAGACGATCGTCGCCGACGCCGTAAACAGCAGGCCGTCGACAATCGTGCGTCTGAGGCCGGGCCCGTCGCCGGCGCGCGCCCGGACGACGAGCATCGCCAGCGCATCGCAGGCCGGGAGCAGCGCGAAGAGCGCGTTCTGCCAGCGAATCAGCGTCATCAGGCCGGCCAGCGCCCCGAGCCAGATCCACTGGCGCGACGTCCTGGCGCCGCGCGTCGCCAGCCAGCCCCACGTCAAGGCCGCCACCGCCGCCATCGACGGGGCGTGGGTCATGCTCGGCTCCTTGACCATGTACCAGGCCATGAAGGAGCCGCTCACCACCGCCGCGGTCGCCGCCGCCGCCAGCCGGCGCGGATAGAAGCGGGCGGTGGCACGGATCGAAAACCAGCAGCCGAGGAGCCCGTAAAAGAGGCCGGCGACGCAGACCGCCTGGCGGTAGGGGAAAGACACGCCGTTGGTGCTGACGTTGGCATCCGTCACGGCGAGATGACGGGCGACGAGGTGGCCGCCAGCGAAGAACGGCGCCCAGACGATCGCGGGTCCGATGGTCCACGCCGACTGCGCGTAGCCGGTGCGTGTCGGCTGGAAGAGGTGCGGCTTGTCTCCCAGGCCGAGCAGGCGATAGTCGTTGGCGAAGCTGACGTCGCGGTCGAAGACCATCGACCGCAGATA
>JAYTEJ010000553.1:0-1699 GCA_043735365.1 Acidobacteriota bacterium | reverse complement strand
CATGTCGTCGCGCGGGCAGAACACGCACTTGGCGTTGCACATGTTCGTGCTCTCGATCTGCACGATCTCGGGCATCGCCGGGGCGCGGTCGCGCCCGGTGGCGAGCAGCAGCCGGCGGATCGGCTTCGCCTGCTGGTGCAGGAGACGCTCCGCGGTGCGCCGTACCCGGGCTTTGATCTTGAGCGGCTGGGCCATCTGAATCTACAGCTGCCGGAAGTGCTCGATGACGCGGGTGAGCGTCTCCTCGAGCTGGACTTCAGGCTCGTACCCCACCAGGGCGCGGATTTTCGAAATGTCCGGAACCCGCCGCGGCATGTCCTCGAAGCCGGCCTCGTAGGCCTGATCGTAGGGAATGATCACGATCGGCGAGGCGCTGCCGGTCATGGCCTTGATCCTGGCGGCAAGCTCCGAGATAGTGATCTCGACGCTGTTGCCGATATTGAAGACCTGGCCGATGGCGCGGGGTTCGTTGATCAAGGCTACCATAGCCCGCACCACGTCCCCCACGTAGGTGAAGCTGCGCGACTGGGTGCCGTCGCCGAACACCGTGATCGGCTGGCCAGCCAGCGCCTGGCGCACGAAATTGGGGATGACCATGCCGTATTGCCCGGTCTGGCGGGGACCCACCGTATTGAAGAGCCGGACGATGATGACCGGCAGCTTCCGCTCCTTCCAGTACGCCAGCGCCAGGAACTCGTCGATCATCTTGCTGCAGGCGTAGGCCCAGCGGTGCTTCGAGGTCGGACCCAGCACCAGGTCCGCCTCCTCGTGGAACGGGACGTCGGCGCTCTTGCCGTAGACCTCCGACGTCGAGGCGATCAGCACCAGCTTCTTCTTCTTGTTCGCGACCTTGAGCACCACCTCGGTGCCGTGCACGTTGGTTTCGATGGTGTGCACCGGCTGCTCGACGATCAGCTTGACCCCGACCGCGGCGGCGAGATGAATGACGATGTCGGCGCGATCGACGAGCTCGGCGAGCACCGGCTCGTTGGTGACGCTGTCGATGGTGTAGTGGAAGGCCGGGTTGGCCTTCAGATGCAGAACATTGTCGATCGAGCCGGTCGAGAGGTTGTCGAGGACGAAGACTTCGTCGCCGCGCGCGAGCAGCGCCTCGGCAAGGTGGCTGCCGACGAAGCCGGCGCCGCCGGTGATGAGCACACGCATCTGATAACCGATCCTTGAGAGGGCCGAGCTAGCGGGCCCGAGCGCGCGCCGTGGCCAGATCCAGCACGGCGTTCGCGGATCTGACGGCAGCATGGCCGTCCGAGCCGATACCGAAACGTGCCAGGTAGCCGGCCCGGTCGCCTTCGAGCTGGACGCGGAATCCCTCATCATACAGGATTCGGACGAGCGCCGGGCCGATCGGCGCCCCCGGGGAGACGCCAGACATCAGGCCGGCGTCGACGAACGGCGAGAGGTTGTTCGGCAGCCCGAGCACGAGCGAGGGAACGCCGAGCACGGCGGCGTCGATCGCGACGGTGGAATTGACCGTCACCACCGCGCGGCTGGCCCGGAGCAGCGCCGCAAGCGGGGCCTCGGACGGCAGGATGCGGACGTTGGCGGCCCGGGCGGCCGCGGCGGCGTAGGCGTCCGGGGTCTCGGCGGGGTGGGTCTTGATCGCCAGCTGGACGTCGGGCATCGCGGCGACGGCGTCCACCAGTGACTCGAGCACGCCGGCGGCCTCGCGGTATTTGGTGAC
>JAYTEJ010000552.1:0-7329 GCA_043735365.1 Acidobacteriota bacterium | reverse complement strand
GGCGTTTGCCGCCGACATCCTGCTGCAGGTGCGGGCCGCGCCGGGGGACCCCGCACTGCTGCGGCGCGGCCAGACGGTCATCGGGTTCGCGGATCCGCTCGGTGCGCCGGAGGCCGTCCGCGCCATCGCCGCTTCGGGAGCGTCGCTGCTGTCGATGGAGCTGATGCCCAGGATTACCCGCGCGCAGAGCATGGACGCGCTCTCCTCGATGGCCACTATCGCGGGCTACAAGGCGGTGCTGCTGGCCGCCAACGCGCTGCCGCGGATGTTCCCGATGCTGATGACGGCCGCGGGCACCGTCGCCCCGGCCAAGGTCTTCATCATGGGCGCGGGCGTCGCGGGGCTGCAGGCGATCTCGGTGGCCAGGCGCCTCGGGGCCAAGGTCGAGGCCTATGACGTGCGGCCCGCGGTCAAGGAGCAGGTGCAGAGCCTTGGCGCCCGGTTCGTGGAGCTGCCGCTCGAATCCGGCGACGCCGAGGACAAGGGGGGCTACGCGAAGGCGCAGGACGAGGCCTTCTACACCCGGCAGCGCGAGATGATGCTGAAAGTCGTGGCGGCAAGCGACGTGGTCATCACCACGGCGCTCATCCCCGGCAAGCGCGCCCCGATCCTGATTACCACCGAGATGGTCGAGGCGATGGCGCCGGGCTCGGTGATCGTCGATCTCGCCGCCGAACGCGGCGGCAACTGCGAGCTGACCAGGCCCGACGAGACCGTCGTCCATCAAGGGGTCTCGATTCTCGGCCCGTCGAATCCCCCGGCGCTGGTGCCCTACCATGCCAGCCAGATGTATTCGAAGAACATCACCACCTTCCTGATGCACCTGCTCGGCAAGGACGGGGCGACGCTCTCCGAGCTGCCGCTCAATCCGGAAGACGAAATCACCGCCGAGACGCTGCTGACCCGCGGCGGGGACGTCGTCCACGCCCGCGTCCGGGGCCTCTGAGATGTGGCTGCTGAAGACGGCGGAGGCCGAGGATCCGGCATTCACCTTCCGCATCCTGCCCGGCAACGTCAAGACCATCGGCCGGTCGTCCGGAGCCGAGTTCATCGTCGATGCGGCGCTGGTCTCGAGGCTGCATTGCCAGGTGACGGCCGGAGCCACGGCGCTGGAAGTGGTCGATCTCGACAGCACCAACGGCACTTTCGTGAACGGCGAGCGCGTCAAGCGCGCCGCCCTCAAGGAGGGAGACCGGCTCGGCGTCGGACGCGTCGAGCTGGTGGTGGAGCGCTAGTCCCCTGGAAACGTGATACGTCACATCAGTCCCGGGCGGGGCATCCCGGCTGGCGGCGTTGCTCCTCCGTCCCATATGCCCAATATGCTCGTTCGTCGCGCCTTGCCATCCGGGCGCCGCGCTCCGGGACTTATGCAACCCATCACGCTTCCAGGGGACTAATCGAGCGCCTGCTGCAGGTCCTCAATCAGGTCGGCGATGTCCTCGATACCGACCGAAATCCGCACGATGTTGTCGGTCAGCCCCATCGCCCGGCGCCGCTCTTCGGGCACGGCGGCGTGGGTCATCGACACCGGATGGCTGATCAAAGTCTCGACGCCGCCGAGGCTCTCGGCGAGCGCCATCAGCCGCACCCGCCGGCAGACCTCGAACGCCGCTTCCTTGCTGCCGGCATCGAACGCTACCATGCCGCCAAAACCGCGCATCTGCCGCTTCGCCAGATCGTGCTGCGGATGGCTCGGCAGCCCCGGATACATCGTCCGCTCCACCTTGGGATGCGACTCCAGGAACTGCGCAATCGCCATGGCATTCGTGTTGTGCTGCGCCATCCGCACCGCCAGCGTCTTGGTGCCGCGCAGCACCAGAAACGAATCGAACGGGCTGAGGATCGCGCCGGCGGAGTTCTGGACGAACTTCAGCCACTCGATATCCTCGTCGTGCACCGCCACAACGACGCCGCCAATGCTGTCGCTGTGGCCGTTCAGGTACTTGGTGGTGCTGTGGACGACCAGGTCGGCGCCGAACTCGATCGGGCGCTGCACGCACGGGCTGGCGAAGGTGTTGTCCACGACCACCCGCACGCCGCGGCGGCGGGCAATGGCCGAGACCACGTTCAGGTCGGTCAGCCGCAGCACCGGGTTGGTCGGCGTCTCGAGGAACAGCATCTTCGTCTCAGGACGGATCGCGGCCTCGACCAGTTCGGGCTGCGAGCTGTCGACGTAGGTGAAGGTCAGCTGGTACTGCCGCAGCACCCGCTCGAACAGCCGGTAGGTGCCGCCATAGGTGTTGTCGGTGACGACGACGTGGTCGCCAGACTTGAGCATCGTGGTGATGGCGTGGATGGCCGCCATGCCAGAGGCGAACGCGAACCCGGCCTTGCCCTTCTCGATCGCGGCGAGGTTGGCCTCGAGCGCGAAGCGCGTCGGGTTCTGGGTCCGCGCGTACTCGAAGCCCTTGTGGACGCCGACCTGCTCCTGGACGTAGGTCGAGGTCTGGTAGATCGGCGTGATGATGGCGCCGGTCGTCGGGTCGGGCTCCTGCCCGGCGTGGATGCAGACGGTCGAGAAGCGGGCCGAATCGGTTAGTTTCACCCGCCGATCTTAGCAGACTGGCGGCGGCGGCCGGGTCGCCGGGCTCTGCTATCATCGAGCCTTCAATTAGCATGGCTACCGCACGAGTTTCCGACAGGCCGGCCCCCGGCGGGCGCCGTTCGTCGCCGCCGGTGGGCGCGGAGCCCCCGGTGCGCGCGCGCGACCTGCTGCTGCGCTCCTGGCCGGGGCGGCTGTTCCTGCTCTCGGCCGCCGTCAAGCTGGTGCTGGCGCCCGCCCGGCTCCTCGACACCTCCCCAGCCGTCGTTCAGATTCTCAACGGCGCCGCCACCGTCGGGCTGTTCGCGGCGCTCGGCTACTTCACCTGGCGGTTGTTCGTCCTGATGAAGCGGCGGCTGCTCTGGCGCGTCCGCCGCAAGCTGATCCTCTCCTACATCTTCATCGGCGTCGTCCCGTCGCTGCTGATCGTGATTTTCTTCGCCCTCGGCGTGGTGCTGATCTTCATGAACGTCAGCGCCTACCTGTTCAAGGACGGCTACGACGCGGTCGTGGGCGTGGTGCGCCTGGCGACGGAGTCGGCGGCGCTCGAGATGGCGCGCGCCCCGGAGGCGGCGGAGCAGACGCTCGCCCGCGTCCACCGCAACGTCTCGCGGCAGTACCCGGTGTTCTCGATGGCGTATCTGCCGCGGCTCCAGCCGGGTGAGGGGGTCGCCGCGGGGCCGCTGCGGACGCCGGTGGTGCTGGGCCGCTGGGAGCACGCCCGTCCACCCGCCTCGGTCCCGGCCTGGCTCTCGCGCCGGCCCTTTCCCGGCGGCTCGATCCTGATCCCGTCGTCCGAGGAGCCCGGACGGGTGGAACTGGTGATTCGCTCGGCGGTGCCGGTGGTTGCCGACGGAGTCACTCTCGGCGTGCTGCTGGCCGACGTCCCGATTGGCGTCGACATGGTACAGCGGCTCGAGGAGGCGACCAGGGTGCGCGCCGGCGGCGTCTCGCCGATCGTCGCCCGCAACGACACCCCGGCGGTGCGCCTCGGCGGCGACTCTGATGCCGAGGGGACGTTGACGACGCTGTTCGGGCGGAGCCTGATGTTCCTGGATTATCAGGACTGGGAGAGCGGCGCGCCCGGGCGGGTGAGCGTGTCGCTCAGTTACCGGCCGGCGCAGCTCTACCGCGAGCTCTCGGACGCGCAGCAGATCGTCTTTCGCGGCCGCACCCTCGGTGAATGGGCGGTGGTGATTCTGCTGCTGATTGCCGCGCTCTTCCTGACCATCGAGTTCGTCGCGCTGGGGATGGGGCTGGCGCTGGCGCGGTCGATCACCAGCTCGATTCACGCGCTCTTCACGGGCACCGAGCGGGTCCGGCACGGCGATCTGAGCCACCGCATCGAGGTCGCCAGCGACGATCAGCTCGGCGAACTGGCGGGATCGTTCAACGAGATGACCGGGAGCATCGAAGGGCTGCTGCAGACGGCCGCCGAGAAGAAGCGGCTGGAGGAGGAGCTGCGCATCGCTCGGGTGATCCAGATGTCGCTGCTGCCGAGGGGTACGCTGGACGTGCCCGGTCTCGCGATTACCGCGCTGTGCGTGCCGGCGCGCGAGGTCGGCGGCGACTACTACGACTTCTTCCGCCTCTCCGACGAGAGGCTCGGGGTGCTGATTGCCGACGTCTCCGGCAAGGGCACCTCGGCGGCGCTCTACATGGCGGAGCTCAAGGGGCTGGTGCTGGCGCTCAGCCAGCGCTACGACTCGCCGCGGGAGCTGCTGATCGAGGTCAACCGCATCATCTCCGAGCATCTCGACAGCCGCAGCTTCATCACCATGACCTACGCGGTGATCGACATGCGCCGCGGCGTGATGACGTTCTGCCGCGCCGGCCATACGCCGCTCATCTACCTGCCGGGGCCGTCGCCGGCCGCCCCCCTCGCGCAGGTGCTGACGCCGAACGGCATGGTGGTGGGCCTCGGCATCGACGGCGCGGCGGAGAAGTTCGTCGAGCTGCTCGACGAGCAGGCGCTCGACCTCTCCGACGGCGACGTCATCGTGCTCTACACCGACGGCATCTCCGAGGCGATGAACGCCGCCAGCGACCTGTTCGGCGACCTGCGCCTCAGCCGGCTGGTCGAGGAGCACGGCCATCTCGACTCCGGGGAGCTGCGGGAGCGCATCCTCCGCGAGATCGAGGCCTTCGTCGGCGCCGCGGACCAGCACGACGACATGACGATGATTCTGCTGAAGGTGGACCGGGTGTTCGCCGCGGCCGGCCGGGTGGCCGTGTGACGTTCGTGACCCGCGTTGTTTCGAAAGGCGGGCGCCGCTGACCATGTCCGATCTCGTTGTCGTCTTCCGCACGCCGTCGCAGAGCGAGGCGGAGGTGGTGCGCGGCCTGCTGGAGTCGCACGGCATTGCCGCGATGATTGCCACCGACCTGTCGCGGACCGCGTTTCCGCTGACGCTGAACGAGCTGCGCATCGCGGTGCCGGCCGAGGAGGGGGAGCAAGCAAAGCGGCTGATCGCCAGCCACCGTGACGAGAGCGGGACCGGGCGGGTGGTGCCGTTCGGGTCGGAGCTCGAGCCGCTCGAGCGCCGCATCGGCTACCGCTTCAGGGATCGCGGCCTGCTCGAGCATGCCCTGACGCACCGATCGCGCGTCCACGAGGACGCCAGCGGCGGCGTGTTCGACAACGAGTCGATGGAGTTCCTCGGCGACTCGGTGCTGGGCTTCGTCATTGCCGACCTGCTGTTCCGGGAGTTCCCAGAACACAACGAAGGGCAGAAGTCGAAGCTCAAGGCGTCGCTGGTGTCGTCGGCGTCGCTGGCGCGGCTCGCGGAGAAGATCGACATCGGCCACTACCTGATCCTGGGGCGGGGCGAGGAGAAGACCGGCGGGCGGCTCAAGCACGCCCTGGTCGCGGACAGCTACGAGGCGCTGATTGCCGCCGTCTACCTCGACGGCGGGGTCGAGGCGGCGCGCAGCTTCATCACGCGGCAGTTCGCGGATCTGATCGAGGAAGCGCGGCGCACCGGGGCGCACGCCGCCTTCACCGAGGATTACAAGTCGGCGCTGCAGGAGTGGCTGCAGGCGCAGGACCTCGGCTTGCCGGTCTACCGGCTCGCCGCGGAGGTCGGACCGGCGCACCGCCGGATGTTCGACGTCGAAGTATTGGTGAATGGCGAGCCGGCGGGCCGGGCCGAGGGGCGGACCAAGAAGGAAGCCGCCCAGGCTGCGGCGCGACAGGCGCTCGAACGCCTCAAGCACCCGTCCTGATCAGTCGATCTCGATTATGCCCCAGGACTTGTCGGGCTCAGAGGCCGGCTCGGGGCTGCCGGCGAGCGCCATTGCCGGGCCGGGCTGCGGCAGCCGCGCCTGCACGTAGGCATGGACCTCGCGGGCGAGGTCCTCGTCGCTCGGCGGCGTCGGCCGGCCATGGAGGCGCACCCACAGCCGCAGCATCGGATCGACGAAGCTGTAGCGCTTCTGCCGCGAGACAATGAGGTCGACGTCCTCGAGCCACGACAGGTAGTCCTTGGTCGAGCCCGGGGTGCGCTGCAGCCGCAGCGAGATCTCGGTCAGCGTCAGCGACTCTTCATCCGCCAGCACATCGAGGATCGCTTTGAGCGCGCCGTAGCCGCGGGCGCGGTGGAGCCGCAGCTCGTAGCTGAAGCGGCAGGCCGCGGCCATCGTCCCGCCCGGCGCCAGCAGGGCGCTCAGCGCGCTGACCGGATCGGCGGCGCCGCGGGGCCCGATCGCCGCCGATGCCTCGGCGACCATGCGCGCGTAGATCGGCCGGCCGTCGGCGATGGCGTGAACCAGGTGCGCCAGATCGTCGCGGGCGCGGTCGTCCTCGTCTTCGATCGCGCCGGAGAGCGAGCGCGCCGCCGCGCGGGTTGGCAGCGTGGCGCGGATCTCGGCGGGGGAGAGCGGCGCCACCTGGATGATCTCGAAAGGCGACGGCGCGTCGCGCAGCAGCCGGTGGGCGCGCGCCGCGTAGCGCGTGGTCAGCACGAAGCGGTTGCCGCTGGCCGCCAGCACCGCGACCAGATCGCGCAGCACCGTGCGCAGCCCGGGAAAGCTCTCGAAGGTGCGCAGCTCGAGGAACTCGTCGAGCAGGAAGGTGGCGGGGGCGCCGTCGTCGGCGCGCGCGGTGTCGAGGAACGCCAGCGCCGCGTCGAAGGCGCCGCGGGCGCCCGGCTCGCCGGCGGCGCCGCGGTGCAGGTGCGCCGCGAACGGCGAGGCGCCGCGGATCGCCGCCACGAAGCGCTCCGGCGTGGTCGCCGCGGTCTCGACGTCGACGTACTGCGCGGACGAGTGGCCGAGCAGGTCGCGCAGACGCAGCAGCAGCGAGGTCCGGCCGCTGCCGCAGCCGCCGAGCAGCACCGGCACGCGCGCGCCGCCGGACGGTGATGCCTCGAGCGCCGCGAGCACACGCCGCTCGAGCGCCGGCCGCTCCGGAATCATCATCGCGGGAACCCTCCGTGCGTGGTCGGTGACAGCCTGTGCGGCAGTGGATGAACGATGGGCATTGGCGAACTTGAACAGCGGTCAGTCGATGGCTGCGGGCGCGTCGAAGAATAGCAATCTAGAAACGTACGCGGTCGTTGTCAAATTGAAATTGAAAATTTCTTGCTTGACTTCGACCGCGCACGACAATTCGAGCGAGCCGTCGGCGACGAACGCCGCGATCTCGAGCGACGGCGGCCGATCCCCGGGCGGATTGGCGGGCGGGCCCGCGGGGGTTGAAGGTAGAATACTGCACCTATGAACATCGCGGTGCTCGGCGCGCAGTGGGGTGACGAAGGCAAGGGCAAGATCGTGGATCTGCTGACGCC
>JAYTEJ010000551.1:0-3003 GCA_043735365.1 Acidobacteriota bacterium | reverse complement strand
GGCGAAGCCGGTCAGCTCGGCCGAGATCTCGTAGCTGCCGGGCGCGATGGCCAGGTGGAAGGTGCCGTCGGCGTCGGTCGAGGTCGCGCCGCTGATGCTGCCGCCGGATTGGACGATCACCGCGACGCCGGGCAGCGGCGTGGATGAGGCGGCGGCGCGTCCGCCGATGCGGCAGGCGCCCGAGGCCTGCGGCACTCGCCCCTGCACGGCCGGGGTCCACATTCCGATGCCGGCCGCGCCCGCGGCCACGAGTGATCCGAGCCGCCCCACGCGCCATCGGGTCCGGCGATTCGTCTGGCTCGGCATGCAGAGGGGACTACGCATCCGGGCGCCGGGCTGTTTCAACCGGTAGCGGTCCCGGCGCGTCGCCGTCCGCCCCGCTTCATTCACTCCTCAGCGATCGTCGGACTGCTACTGCTCTGCTGGGTCCCCTCGAGCCGCCGTTCGCAGACACACCACGCGCCGGACCGGCGGAATGGTCCACGGTGGCTCGATGTCACAGTCTTGTCACCGTGTTGCCATGCCGAAGCCGCGCAGACTTCGTCTCATACATCGAGCATCGAGCAGGACGACGCGGGGACGCCTCCCTGCTGCGCCTCCGCCGGCCTTTCGCCGCGCGGTCATGCCGTGCGAAGGAGGCCCCGTGAACGGCCAGCATCTCCCCGACCGAAGCGACCGCGTCCGCCAGGCACTGCTGGCATTCCCGCTCGCGCTCCTGGTCGGCCTCGGCGGCGGCGTGGCGTTCCGGGCGGCGCAGGCCTGGCAGTCCGAGCCCGCCACATCACCGGCTCCGGCACGCACCGACTCCGACCATCCCCCCGCTCCCGAAGCGCCGGACCGTCCGGCGCTGGCCGGCCGCCAGCAGGTGACCTGACATCCCGCCGCCGACCGCCGCTCAAGCCTCATCGGCGGGCAGTTCGATCTCGAAGGCGGCGCCGCCGCCTGGCGAATTGGCCGCGGTGACCGTCCCTCCGTGGCGCTCCACGATGGCCCGCACGATCGACAACCCCAGGCCGCTGCCCGAGCGCACGGCCGTCCCGGCCCGGGACGCATCCACTTTGTAGAAGCGATCGAACAGGTGCGCCAGATGCTCGGGGGGAATACCGCTGCCGGTGTCCCGCACGGCGATGCGGACGCGGCCGGCGGCGGCGGGGCACGCCTTCAGCAGCACCTGTCCGCCCGCGGGCGTATGCCGGATCGCATTCGCCGCCAGGTTCTGCAGCGCCTGCTCGAGCCGCGCCGCGTCGCCACGCAGCGGCGGCGTGCCCTCGGCGATGTCGCACTCCAGCCGGACGCCGCGCTCCCGCATCGCCGGCAGGTGCCGGTCGGAGATGCGTGCGAACAGGTCGGCAACCGCCACCCGGTCGACCCGCAGCGTATCGCCACCTCCCTCGAGCCGCGCCAGATCCAGGAGATCGCCGATGATCGCCTCCAGCTTGTGGGTCTCTTCCTCGACGATGGCGAGGTAGCGGCCGCGGGTGGGCGCGTCGAGCGGTACGTCCGACATGCCGAGCGTTTCCACGTAGCCGCGAATCGCGGAAAGCGGGGTCATCAGCTCGTGCGACACGTCGGCGAGCAGCTGCCGGCGAACGCGATCCGCCTCGGTGAGCGCGGCGGTGCGGCTGTCGAGGTCGGCCGCCATCCGGTTGAAGGTGCGCGCCAGCGACGTCACCTCGTCGCCGCCGACCTCGGTGGCACGCACGTCGGTTCGCCCCTCGCCGAGCGCCCGCGCCGCCTGTTCGAGCGCGCGCAGTCGATTGTGCGCAGGGCGGAAGATCAGCAGCGCGGTCAGCGTCGCGCCCACCGCCAGCAGCCCGAGGCCGAACCACGACAGCGTCGGCCCCAGCTCCTGCAGCGCGACCGAGACCGGCGGCGGATTGCCGGGCACCGCGACGAGCCCGACCTGCTCCCCGCGCGCCGCAATCGGCGCGAACTCGGACGGGAACCGCGTCGTCCGCCGGCCGTCGCCGCCGCGTCCATCCGGCCTGGGGCCGTCGCCGAACCGCAGCCGCGCCTGCGCGATCCGGACGAGCTCCGGCGGCAGCGTCGTCGGCCTGTTGGATCCCCGGCGGCCGTCGCGCAGCACCACGACGAATGGCTGGTAGACGTGCGAGAAACGGTTGTGCACGAACTCGTCGACGTCGAGGTCCGGATGCTCCTCGAGCTCCGCGGAGACTTCCGCCGCGACCAGCGTCGCCAGCTGCGCCGGGGTCCGCGCCGTGGATCCGACGAAGCGATCGGTCATCCAGAGGTAGAGCAACCCCTGGGCGAGGAGCAGCATCGCCAGCAGGGCGATGAAGCCGAAGGCGATCCGCCAGTAGAGGCTCCGGTACCACACGGGATGGGACATCAGGCGAGATCGGCAAACTTGTACCCGGTGCCCCAGACGGTGAGCACGAACACCGGCTCGGCCGGATCTTCCTCGATCTTCCGCCGGACCCGCTTGACCAGGGTATCGACGCTGCGCTCGGTGATGTGCGTCTCGTCGCCCCACACCTTCTGCATCAGCGCGTCGCGGCTGAAGACGATGCCGCGGTTGCTGGCGAGCAGGTAGAGCAGATCGAACTCGTGCGCGGTGAGCTCGACTTCGCGGCCGTCGATCCGGGCGTGGCGGCGCGCGGGATCGACGACCAGGGGACCGGCGACCGCCGGGCCGCGTCCGGCCGCCGCCCGCGACGGCCGCCGCCGCAGCAGCGCCCGCACCCGCGCGATGAACTCGCGGACGCCGAACGGCTTGGTCAGGTAATCGTCCGCTCCGCTCTCGAGCCCCAGCACCTTGTCGGCTTCCTCGCGCCGCGCCGTCAGCATCAGGATCGGCACGTCGCCGTTCATCGCCTCGCGCCGCACCGCGCGGCAGACAGTGACGCCGTCGAGCTCCGGCAGCATGAGGTCGAGGATCAGCAGGTCGAACGGGTCGGCTTTCGCCAGCCGCAGGCCTTCGGACCCGGTCCCCGCCGAGATCGCGGTCAATCCCTCCAGCTGCAGGTGCAGCACCACCAGGTC
>JAYTEJ010000550.1:0-3643 GCA_043735365.1 Acidobacteriota bacterium | reverse complement strand
GCCAGCTCGACGACCGGCTCGAATCCCAACTTATAGAACTCGACCGCCCGTCCGCGCGCCCGCTTGTCGTCGGTCTTGTTGACCGCCATCAGCACCGGGACCTTGACGCTCCGCAGCCGCGAGGCAATCTCCTGGTCCCCGGGCACCAGCCCCTCCCGGCCGTCCACGACAAAGACGACGACATCGGCGGTCTCCAGCGCCCGGCGGCCGGCAATCACCACCAGCTCGTGGAGCGGGTCTTCGTTGGCGCCGAACATCCCGCCGGTGTCCACCAGGTTGAAGTTCACGCCCTGCCACTCGGCCTGCTGCGACAGGACGTCGCGGGTCGTGCCCGGAATGGCCGTCACGATGGACCGCCGGGAGTTGGTGATGCGGTTGAAGAGGGTGGATTTGCCCACGTTCGGGCGTCCCACCAGCACAACCTTGGGACCGTGGAAGCTCGGTTTGGGCGGCATGCAGAAGTTCTATTTACGACCAGGCTTGACAGCGTAAGTGCCGATATTTATAGTAGTTACGTTTCCACAGGAGCGCCTAAGCATGATCAAGGTTGACATCGTCAACGAGGTGTCCAAAATCGCCGACATCACCAAGGTCAAGGCCGAGGTGGCTGTGGACGCCGTGTTCGACGCCATGCGCCTGTCGATGCAGCGCGGCGAACGCATCGAGCTCCGCGGATTCGGCGTCTTCCAGGTGAAGCCGCGGAAGCGCGGCATCGGCCGCAACCCCCGCACCGGCAAGGAGGTGCGCATTCCGCCAGGGCGCACGATCCGCTTCAAGCCCGGCAAGGACCTCCAGAACATCGGAGGCTGATTGTCCTATCCCTCAGACGACGCCGGCTATCCGGTGACGGCGTATCCGCTCGAGCCGTTCGATACCTCGTTCGTGGTCCCGGCCCGGCGCCGCCGGTTCCAGGACCGGCGCTGGCGCCACCTGCTGCTGTTCGTGCTCACGCTCGGCACCACCACGGTTGCCGGGGCGTCCCACTACGCCAGCTTCATCTCCGAATTCTCGCACCGCCCCGTGGCCCTGTCGTGGGGCCTGCTGCTGCACGGGTTCTGGTACAGCGGCACGCTCCTCGCCATCCTCGGCGCCCACGAGATGGGGCATTACCTGTTCTGTCGACGATACAACGTCGACGCGAGCCTTCCCTACTTCATTCCGATGCCGCCGCTGATTTTCCTCACCGGCACCCTAGGGGCGGTGATCCGGATCCGGGAGGCCTTTCCGACCCGGCGGGTGCTGTTCGACATCGGCGTCGCCGGTCCGATTGCCGGCTTCGTCGTCCTGGTCCCGGCGCTCTTTTTCGGCATGACCCTCTCCAACATCGTCCCCGCCCCCACCGAGGGGAGCGTGCTCTTCCTGGGGGAGCCGCTGCTCTTCAAGATCGCGACCTACGCGGTGTTCGGCACGGTCCCGGACGCCTCGACGGTGAACATCCATCCGATGGTGTTCGCGGCCTGGTTCGGGATGCTGGCGACCGCGCTCAACCTGCTGCCGTTCGGCCAGCTCGACGGCGGCCACATCACTTACGCCACCATGGGTCGGTGGTCGACCCCGATCTCGATTGCCACCGTCGGCATTGCCGTGGCGATGACGTTTGTCTCGGTCAGCTGGCTGGTCATGACGCTGATGATGGTGGCGATGCTGTTCGCCTTCGGACCGCGGCACCCGCGCGTCGTCTACGAGGACGAACCGCTCGACCGCGGCCGCGTCGCGATCGCGGTCTTCGCGCTGGTGATGTTCGTGCTCTGCTTCACGCCGGTGCCGATTCAACTGCAGGACCTCGTCGGCAGGTAGTCGCCCGCTTCACAGGACGCTCATCGGATCGACATCGACGATAGTACGGCGGCGGATATCCGGCCGCGTCGAGAGCACGATCTGCAGCGCCTGGCGCATCGCGGGGCGATGGCTGCCCTTGATGAAGAGCTGGGCGCGGTGCTCCCCCTTCAGCCGGTTGAGCGGCGCCGGCGCGGGCCCGAGCACCCGGTAGGCTTCTCCTCCCACCCTTAGCGCCTTGACGATCTCCCCGGCATCGTCCATGGCCCCATCGCGGGTGGGCGCCTTGACGACGGCGTTGATGAGCGCGACCGACGGCGGGTAGCGCATGCCGCGGCGGAAGGTGATCTCCTCGGCGTAGAAGGCCGCGTAATCCTGCTGGCAGGCGTGGCGGATGCTGTAGTGCTTCGGGTAGAGCGTCTGCACCACCGCCTCGCCGCGAATCTCTCCACGGCCGGCCCGGCCGGCTACCTGGGTGAGCAGCTGGAAGGTCCGCTCGGAGGCGCGGAAGTCGGCCAGGCCGAGACCGACGTCGGCCGAGATCACCCCCACCAGCGTGACGCGGGGAAAGTCGTGCCCCTTGGCAATCATCTGCGTGCCGACGAGCACGTCGATTCGGCCGGCGCCGAATTTCGTGAGGATGCCGGCAATCGCGCCGCGCTTGCGGATGGTGTCGCGGTCGACGCGCGCGACGCGCGCCTCTGGAAAGCGCGCGACAATCTCCGCCTCGACGCGCTCGGTGCCGAAGCCAACCTGTTCGAGGTAGGTGCCGGCGCATTCGGCACAGACATTGGGAATGACGGCGGCGTAGTTGCAGTAGTGACAGCGCGCCCGGTGCTCGGCCCGGTGAACGGTCAGCGAGACGCTGCAGTTGGGGCATTCGAGCGTCGCGCCGCACTGGCGGCAGAACACCGCGGTGGCGAAGCCGCGGCGGTTGAGCAGCACGATCGCCTGTTCGCGCCGCAACAGGCGGTCGGCGATGGCTTCGCGGAGGACGCTGCTCAGAATCACGTCGGGGCCCGCCGCCGCGAACTCCGCCCGCATGTCCACCACCCGCACGTCGGCCATCGGCCGGTCGAGCACCCGGCGCTCGAGGGTGATGAGCGAATAGCGCCCGATCTCGGCGTTGTGAAAGCTCTCGAGCGACGGCGTCGCGGATCCGAGCACCACCAGCGCCCCCGCATGGCTGCCGCGAACCACCGCGACGTCGCGGCCGTGGTAGCGCGGGCTCTCCTCCTGCTTGTAGGAGCCGTCGTGCTCCTCGTCGACGATGATCAGTCCGATCGAGGCCAGCGGCGCGAACACCGCCGAGCGAGTGCCGACGACGACATCGACGTCGCCGCGGCGGATGCGCTGCCACTGGTCGTAGCGCTCGCCGTCGGAGAGACCGCTGTGCTGAATGGCGACGCGCTCGCCGAAGGTCTGGCGGAAGACGCCGGCGACCGCGGGCGTGAGCGCGATCTCGGGGACCAGCATCAGGACGCCGCGTCCGGAGCGGCGGACGGTGTCGGCGAGCCGCAGGTAGAGCTCGGTCTTGCCGCTGCCGGTGACGCCGTGGAGGACGACCGCGGTGAAGGCGCCCTGGGCGGCCAGGGCCTGGAGACGATCGAAGGCGGCGGCCTGCTCGTCGGTCAGGACGTGCGGCGGACGCGGCTCGCCGGCGGCGAGCGCCCCCTGCTCCATCGGGTCGCGCTCGATGCGCCGCCGGGAGAGGGCGATCAGGCCGAGCGCTGCCAGCCGCGTGACGGTCGCGGCGCCGATGCCGCGCTCGTCGAGCGCCGCGGTGTCGAGGCCGTCCGGTGCGCTCCTGAGCAGCACCAGCGCCTCGCGTTGCCGGGCGCCGAGGCGCGGGCCTGCCGGCGCGTCC
>JAYTEJ010000549.1:0-1967 GCA_043735365.1 Acidobacteriota bacterium | reverse complement strand
GGCGGCAGGCCCGCGAGGCGCGCCACCTGGATCCCGTAGCTGCGATCCGATCGCCCCGGCACCACCTTGCGCAGGAAGACGATGTCGTCCTTCCATTCGCGGACGACGACATGATAGTTGGCGACGCCGGGCACGGCATCGGCCAGGTCGGTGAGCTCGTGATAGTGGGTGGCAAAGATCGTCTTCGGGCGGGCGCGCGGGTTCGACGCCAGGTGCTCGGCCACGGCCCAGGCGAGGCTGAGGCCGTCAAAGGTCGAGGTGCCCCGGCCGATCTCGTCGAGGATGACGACGCTGCGCGAGGTCGCGCAGTGGAGGATGTTGGCGGTCTCCTGCATCTCCACCATGAAAGTGGACTGGCCGCGGGCGATGTTGTCGGAGGCGCCGACGCGCGCGAACAGGCGATCGACCACCGGCAGCTTGGCGCTGCGCGCCGGCACGAACGAGCCGGCCTGCGCCATCAGGCAGAGCAACGCCGTCTGGCGGAGGTAGGTGGACTTGCCCCCCATGTTCGGGCCGGTGAGGATGATCAGCTGGTGGGCGCCGGAGTCGAGGGTGACGTCGTTCGGCACGAAGGCGCCGGCGGCGTGCCGCTCGACCACCGCGTGCCGGGCGTCGCTTGCCATCAGCTCCTCGCCGTCGTGCATCTGCGGCTTGATATAGTTCTGGAGCGACGCCGCTTCGGCGAGGGCGCTGAGCACGTCGAACGACGCCAGGCCCCTGGCGGTGTCCTGGACGCGGGGCGCTTCGGCCGCGACGCTCCGCCGCAGCGCCTCGAACATCTCCACTTCGCGTTCGAGGATGCGCTCGTCGGCGCCGAGCACCTTTTCCTCGTAGGCCTTGAGCGCCGGGGTGATGAACCGCTCGCCGCCGGCGATGGTCTGCTTGCGGTGGTAGTCGGCGGGCACGTTCCCCAGGTTCGATTTCGAGATCTCGATGTAGTAGCCGAACACCCGGTTGTAGCGGATCTTGAGCGACGAGATGCCAGTGCGGCTGCGCTCGGCCTCTTCCATCTCGGCAATGCGCTGCTTGCCGGACCGGCTGATGCCGCGCAGATCGTCGATTTCGGGGTCGATGCCGTCGCGGATCAGGCCGCCGTCGCGGGCAAACGCGGGCGGCTCGTCGAGCAGCGTACGGTCGAGCGCGGTGCGCAGATCCGCCAGGTCGTCGAGCTCAGCGCTCAGGCTGCGAATCAGCGGCGCCTGACACTCGTCGAGCAGCATGCGCACCCGCGGCACCGCGGCCAGCGACTGCCGCAGTGCCACCAGGTCGCGCGGTCCCGCGGTGCCGAGCGCCGCCCGCCCCACCAGCCGTTCCATGTCGTGGATGGTCTTCAGCGTCTCGCGGACCTTGGCCCGCTCGGTACTGCGAAACGCGAACTCCTCGACGGCGTCGAGGCGGTCCTGAATGCGCTCGAGCGACACCAGCGGCTTGAGCAGCCACGCCCGCAGCAGTCGGCCGCCCATCGGGGTGGTCGTCCGATCGAGCTCGTGCAGCAGCGACCCGGTGCGTCCGCCGTCGGCGGCCTCGATCACTTCGAGGTTGCGCAGCGTCGTGGCGTCGATCACCATGCAGTCGGCGGTGGCGCGGAAGGCAATCTCCCGAACGTGCGCGAGGTCGGCCTTCTGGGTGTCGCGCAGGTACTGCACCAGGGCGCCTGCGGCGGCAATCGCCGCCGGATGCTCCTGCAGCCCGAACCCCTGCAGCGTCAGCGCCTGCATCTGTTCCATCAGCGACCGCCGCGCCGACTCGGGCTCGAACGTCCAGGCGTCGGCCGCGGTCACCCGGGTGTCGAGGCGCAGCGCCGCGACCAGCGCCGCGACGTCGGCGAGCCCTGGCGGGGCGAGGATTTCGCGCGGGCGCAGCACCGAGAGTTCGTCGGCCAGCGCCTGACGTCCGTCGGCGCCGGGGTACTCCGCGGCGGTGAACTCGCCGGTGGAGACGTCGAGCAGCGCGACGCCGAACCCCGG
>JAYTEJ010000548.1:0-4784 GCA_043735365.1 Acidobacteriota bacterium | reverse complement strand
GCCTGCGGCATCCGGCGTCCGCGCGCGTAGAGGTAGCCGAAGGGCACGTACATGGCGATGTTCACCAGCTCGTCGCGAGGCTTGTCCTCGGGATCGGTGAACGGCACCAGGTGCACCCTCCCCCACTGCGGCTGGCGCGTGAACCCGAACACCGGCAGACTGAGCCCGACGACCACCGGAACCCACCACACCCACAGCGGCATCCGCTGCCACCAGGCGGCCGGCGGCGCGGCGCCGGGCGATTCAAGGAAATCCACGCGCTACTGCTGCCGTTCCGACAGGTTCTTCGGCGAGCGCCGGTTCAGCAGATCGACCAGCGTCCGCGCCGCCGCCGGCACCGCTTCGCTGCCCCGCACGATCTCCCGCGCGTTCATCCGCTTTCCATACACCCGCTCGTTCGCATCATCGTCCGACCGCAGGGTCGATCCCTCGAGCGAGACCCCGGCGAACAGGCCGCGGGCCCGGGAATAGGTCAGCATCTCGGCCTGCATGACGATGTCGGTGGAGGCGCCGGCGGTGCGCCCTTTCGGCCCCGCGGCGGCCGAGGCGTCCGCGCCCAGCTTGACCTTGCTCCCGAGCACCGACTCCGCGCCGCGGATGTTCATCACCAGCAGCACGAAATCGGTCGACTGCCCGCCGAGCTGAAAGCCGATGCTGGCGCCCTCGAGCGCAAACATCGCCGGGGCGCTCCACGGCCCCTCGAAGGTCTCCCCACCGCGGCAGGAGATCACGCCGCGGCCGTAGCTGCCGCCGACGCCCATCGCGAATTTCTTGACCGACGGGAAGATGATCACGCACTCGGCGCGGTCGAGCAGGTCCCTGGGGATGCCATCCGGCATGCCGAAAATCTCGCGCAGGACGACCGCGGCACTGCGGATCCGGCCGGTCTCCTTCACCTGCTCCTTCTGCGCCGACAACGGCGCCACCAGTGCAACAATCAGGACCAGGGCGGGGGCGATCGGTCTCACGGGGGGCTCTCCTTGAGTAGCTGCGGCGCGACGGCGCGCCATCTACATTAGACTGCATCTATCGTCTGTGGTTCGCGCTGTTGTTCGCTTCTTTATGTCACTCAGAACTCGCCTCATCATCGCGTTCCTGCTGCTGTCGGTGCTGCCGCTGTCGGCGGTCACCTTCCTCTCGTACACGTCGTCGGTCCGCGCCTTCGAGCAGGCCGCGCGTCAGGAAGCCACCGAGAGCGCCACCGACGTCAGCCGGCGCATGGAAATGGTCACGGCCGACGTCGGCCGGCGGATGGATCGACTGTTCATGTCGGGAACCGGCTCGCCGCAGCGGCCATTCAACCCCGATCCCCAGGCGGTGCGCGACAACCTCGGATCGCTCCTCGGAGACACCGCCGCCCTGGTCGAGCGGGTGGAGTTTCATCCGGCGCCGGGCCTGTCCTTCGGCCCCGACCCGGCCGAAAGCGTCCCCGTACCGATTCCCCCGTCGCTGCCGCGGCGCGGCGGGCCGGGCCCGGGGGGTGATGGCCGTCGCGGGCCGCCTCCGGCCGGATCCCAGGTCATCGTCATGGACATCCCTCGCATCGTCGAGGAGGCGCGCCAGGCGGCCGCGGCCCAGGGGGTCGCCCCCGCCGACCCCAAGATCGGCCGCCTCGTCGACAAGCGGATCGAGCAGCAGCTGGCCGCCAATCAGGCGGGCTTGAAGCGCATCGCCGAGGAGATGACGCGCGACGCCGCGGCTCGCGCCGCCGGCGGGCGCGAACCGGTCGCCGCGCAGGGGCAGAACATCGAAGTCGCGGTCCAGAAGGACGGGCGCGTCATCGGTCGCGCCAACGCCCGGCTGAACATGGACCGCACGCTCAGGATGGTGCTCGGCTTCGCTCATCGCGACCAGGGAGAAATCTCCTTCGCGGTGGACCGCAGCGGCGCGCTCTACACGCCGGAGAGCAAGGACACCGGGCGGCTGCAGGCGCTCGGCGTCGAACGGACGGCGCTGGTCGCGGCCGAGGGTACTCCGCGGCGGACCGGAGACTGGATCGTCGTCGCCCGGCGCGCCCCGAACGGCATCATCTTCGGGATTGCGCGGCCGATTGGCGAGTCGCTGCGCGACATCCGGCGCGCGTCGGTGCGCAACCTGGGCTTGGGCATGCTGGTCATCGCCCTCGCCTTCATCGGCATCGTCCCGATCTCGCACGGCATGACGCAGCGCCTGACGACGCTGACGCGCGGTGTCAGGCAGCTGGCCGGCGGCGACTTCCACACCCGGGTGCCGGTGCGCTCGCATGACGAGTTCGGGGTGCTGGCGGGCGCCTTCAACCAGATGGCCGAGGATCTGGAGCGCCACGAGGCGGCCGCGGTGCAGCAGGAGCGCCTGCGCCGCGAGCTGGAGCTGTCGAGGCTGATCCAGACCGAAATGCTGCCGCGCGAACCGCTCCGCGCCGGTGCCAGCACCATTGCCGGGGTCTCGATTCCGGCCCAGGAAGTGGGCGGCGACTTCTTCAACTATTTCGTCCTTCCCGACGGACGGCTGGCGATGCTGGTGGGAGACGTCGCCGGCAAGGGCGTCAGCGCCGCGCTGATGATGGCGAACATCCAGGCGACACTGCGGGCCCGGCTGCCGCACGAAAGCGACCTCGCCGTGCTGGCCGATCGCCTCGACCGCGAGTTCGAACAGCACACGCCCGGCGCCCTCTACCTGACGCTGTTCCTGGGGATCTTCGACCTCGACAGCCGCCTCTTCCGCTACGTCAGCGCCGGCCACAATCCGCAGATGGTGCTGCGCAGCAGCGGCGGCATCGAGCTGCTGGAATCGACCGGCATGCCGATCGCGCTGTTCGCCGGGCACGGCTACACCGAGGCCCGCGCCACGCTCGGCCCCGGCGATCTACTGTTCTTTTATACCGACGGCGTCGTCGAGGCGGAGAACGCGTCCGGCGACATGCTCGGCTTCGAGCGTCTGCGGCTGCTGCTGGCGGAGGAGACCCACCTGCCCATCGACGCCGTGCTCCGCGACATGGAGCGCCATGTCGCCGAGTTCCGCGGCGCGATCGAGCTGGCCGACGATGCCACGATGATGGCACTGTCGGTCGGCTGAGGCCGGCGCGCTGTTTCTCGAGGACGTCGACCGCGGCGCGCAGCCGGGCGGCCTCCTTGTCGGGCGTCCCGACCACCCAGAAGTTTGTGAAGTAGACGTCCCCCTGCATCTGCCCCGACCGGCCGAGCGCCTGGTCGATGGCCGACGTGTTCAGCGTGGTCTGGGCCGCGAGCGGCGCGGCCGTGAGGGTCACGATGGCGAGCGGGATAGTCTGAAGGCGTGTGATTGGCATGCCCCATCTTGCGGCGTTCTACCGCGGACGGCGTCGACGGCGTGTGTGTCGACGGCGTGTGCGACGGCGCGACCCCACCTCTGCTACACTGGCGCCGCGCCGGGCCGCGGCTGCCCGGGCAGGAGGATGCATGGCAAGTCTTGGAGAGCGGATGGTCGGGGCAATGCGGGCGGACGTCAAGACGTTCCAGGAGATCGAAGCGGATCCCACAGCGATCGGGCAGGCGGTCACGGTGATCGTGATTGCCGGAGTGGCATCGCTCGTCGGCAACATCTTTCGCAGCGGCGTATTTCTCGGGATGATGTTTCTCATCGTCTCGCTGATCGGCTACGCACTCTGGTCGCTGCTGGTGGTGCTGATCGGCACCAAGCTGATGCCGGAGCCGGCAACCAAAGCGGATTTCAACGAGGCCTTCCGCGTCATCGGCTTCACCGCGGCGCCTGGGGTCTTCAACGTGCTGGCGATCGTGCCGTTCCTCGGCCCGCTGATCTCCTTTGTGATCTCGCTGTGGACGCTGGTCATCGGAGTGATCGCGGTGCGCGAGGTACTCGACTACTCGAGCACCGGCCGCGCCATCATCGTCTGCCTGATCGCGATGGTGGCAGTGTTGATCGTGTACGTGTTCATCCTCACGCCAGTGCTGCTCGGCAGCGCTATCGTCGGATCGATGGGCCGCTGAACCGGCCACGCCCCGGCCGTGGTTCCGGCGCCGCCGGGACCGCGGCGCACTCGCCCCGGTTCCTCCCCGCATCCGGCATTCACAAGGACATCGGACGCATGCGACAGTGGCAGGCGGTGGTGGCCGCCTGGGGCGGCGGCGATCAGGCGATCAGAGGAAGCGGACGTGGCGGATGGCGCCGCCGACCACGAAGATGCGCTGGTTGTTGCCCCCCTGGTCCGCGGGGTTGATGAAGAACCCGAGCCCGTCGGGACGATAATTGAGCGTCGATCCCAGCAACACTTCGCCGTCGGCGAAGGTCACTTCAAGGCGACGCCCCGCCGACGGAGCTTCGAACGTCCGCGGCTCGGTGTAGAGCGGATTGCCGTCGAAGTCGCGAACGAAGAACACCGCCTTCAGCTGTGCGGTAGGCACGAAGCGGCGCTCGCCCGGCGTCGAGTTGATGGCCGGCCAGAGCGTGAACTGGCTGCGCGAGGGGTGGAAGTCGTGGGTGAAGCCCTTCAACAACTGTCCCCCGCGGTAGCGAACGACGATCCTCTGCCAGCCGACAGTCCCCTCGGGCGGCGGCGGGACGACCACCACCGGCGCTTCGGCCTCCGGATCCAGCGTTCTCTGCGCCTCCCCTGAGCCCTGCGGCAGCAGTTCGAGCAAGTAGCCGCCGGCCTGGAGGAGCTTGAACTGCCAGTCCGGAACACAACTGCCTGCCGGCATCTCGACGTTGATGACGCCGGTCTCCGGCCTCGCGGTCGAGAAGTAGATGGTCTCGATACCAGGACGCGCCTCGACGGGGGTCGCTCCAATCGCGATGCCGACGTCGGG
>JAYTEJ010000547.1:0-1953 GCA_043735365.1 Acidobacteriota bacterium | reverse complement strand
CCACCCGGTGATGCGCGGCGTCGAGCCGTTCCAGACCGTCGACGACACCTTTGTCCACGCCGGGCCGGTCGCGGCAGGGCGCACCGTGCTGATGGAACGGGCCGATGCCGCCGGCCGCGAGCCCTGGACCTGGGTTCGCACCCAGGGCCAGGGGCGCGTCTTCTACACCGCCTACGGGCACGACGAACGCACCTGGACGAAGCCGGCGTTCCAGACGCTGGTCACCAACGCGGTGCTCTGGGTCGTGGACGACGCCGCCCGGCGCGGATGGCAGACGCTGGAGATGCCCGGCATCACCTACCTCGACGGCTTCAACGTCCCCAATTACGAGAACCGCGACCCGGCGCCGAAGTTCCAGCTGCCGTTCGCGCCGGACGACGCGCAGCGCTTCATGCAGGTGCCGGCGGAGTTCGAAGTCCGGCTCTTCGCCAGCGAGCCCGACATCGTCAAGCCGGTGACCATGGCGTTCGACGAACGCGGGCGGCTGTGGGTCGTCGAGGCGCTCGACTATCCCAATGAGGTGCTTGACGGCAATCCTGGCGATGATCGGATCAAGATCCTCGAGGATACCGACGGCGACGGCCGCGCCGACAAGTTCACCGTGTTCGCCGACCACCTCAACATCCCGACCAGCATCGTCTTTGCCAACGGCGGGGTGATCGTCGGCGGGGCGCCGAACTTTCTGTTCCTGAAGGACACCAACGGCGACGACAAGGCGGATGTCCGCCAGATTCTCAGCAGCGGCTGGGGGCTGCGCGATTCACATGCGGGACCCTCCAACCTGCAGTACGCCCCCGACAACCACATCTGGGGCGTGGTCGGCTACTCCGGTTTCAACGGGACGATGAACGGCAAGCCGCTGCAGTTCACGCAGGGGCCGTATCGGTTCAAGCCGGACGGCAGTGAGTTCGAATACCTGACCACCTCGACCAACAATACCTGGGGGCTCGGATTTTCAGAGACCTTCGACGTCTTCGGATCGACGGCCAACAACGACCAGACGTGGTACATGGCGATCCCCAATCGCTACTTCGCCGACGTCAAGGGGCTGCCGGGGAGCGGCGGCGGGCGCGGCGGCCCGGCGGGGGGGCCTGGCTATCAGAGCGCCGCGGCGTTCTACTCGGTCCATCCGACGACTCCCTACATCCGCCAGGTGGATGTGTGGGGGGGATACACCGCCGCCGCCGGGCACTATCTCTACACGGCACGGGCGTTTCCGAAGGAGTACTGGAACCGCATCGCCTTCATCAACGAGCCGACCGCCCACCTTACCGGGCAGGCGGTCCTCGAGCCGGACGGCGCCGGGTTCGTCTCGCGCGACGGCTGGAACCTGATCTCGAGCGCCGAGGAGTGGTTCGCGCCGGTCGCCTCGATGGTCGGGCCCGACGGCGCCGTGTGGGTGGCGGACTGGTACAACTTCATCGCCCAGCACAACCCCACCCCGACGGGATTCAGCACCGGCAAGGGTGCGGCCTACGAAACGTCGATGCGCGACCACCAGCGCGGCCGCATCTACCGCATCGTCTACAAGGGGGCGCCGCCGGCGAAGAAGCGATCGCTGTCGAAGGCCAATGCCGCCGGCCTGATCGAGGCGCTTGCCGCCGACAACATGTTCTGGCGGCTGCAGGCGCAGCGGCTGCTGGTCGAGCGCGGGCAGAAGGATGTCGTTCCGCAGCTCGTGTCGCTGGTGCGCAACCCGGCGGTGGACGGCGTCGGCGTCAACGGCGGGGCGTTTCACGCACTGTGGACGCTGCAGGGGCTGGGGGTGCTGGATGCGGCCTCCGGCGACGCGTATGCCGCCGCGGTGGGGGCATTGAAACATCCGGCTGCCGGAGTGCGGAAGGCGGCTGCGATGGTGCTGCCGCGGACGGCGGCGGCCGGCGACGCGATTCTGGCGGCCGGACTGCTCGAGGATTCCGATCTCCACACCCGGCTGGCGGCGGTGCTGGCGCT
>JAYTEJ010000546.1:0-1834 GCA_043735365.1 Acidobacteriota bacterium | reverse complement strand
GGCCTCTACGTCACCCCCGGCCTGATCGACATTCACGCCCACACCTACGCCGGCACCGGCGAGCGGCGCTCCTACGCCGGTGACAACAGCCTCTACCCGGACGGCTTCACCTTCCGGGTGGGCGTCACCACCGTGGCCGACGCCGGCTGCGCCGGCTGGCGCAATTTCGAGGACTTCAAGCAGCGGGTCATCGATCGTTCCAAGACCCGCATCCTGGCCTTCCTCAACATCGTCGGCCACGGCATGCGCGGCGGCGCCTACGAGCAGGATCTGGCCGACATGGAGGCGAAGCCGACCGCAGAGATGGCGCTGCGCTATCCGGGGCTGATTGTCGGCATCAAGACCGCGCACTTCGCAGGGCCCGAGTGGGCGCCGGTCGAACGGGCCGTCGAGGCCGGTACGCTCGCGCGCATCCCGGTGATGGTGGATTTCGGCATCAACCGGCCGGAACGTCCGCTGGGCGAGCTGGTCACGAAGAAGCTGCGGCCGGGCGACATCTACACCCACGTCTATTCCGGGCTGCGCGGCGAGCAGGATCCCTCCGGCCACGTCAACCCGGCGCTGCTCGAGGGGCGGCGCCGCGGCGTCATCTTCGACGTCGGCCACGGCGGCGGCAGCTTCCTCTGGCGCATCGCGGCGCCGGCGGTCAAGGAGGGCTTCCTGCCCGACTCGATCTCGACCGATCTGCACATCGGCAGCATGAACGCCGGCATGAAGGACATGTTGAACGTCATGGACAAGTTCCTGGCGATGGGGCTGTCGATCGACGACGTCGTGGCGCGGTCGACCTGGAATCCCGCCCGCGAGATCGGCCAGGAGTCCCTCGGCAATCTCTCGGTTGGAGCGCCGGCGGATCTGGCCGTCCTGCGCGTCGAACGCGGCCATTTCGGCCTGGTGGACATGAACGGCGCCCGCATGGACGCGGCCGAGCGCCTGATGTGCGAGCTGACGGTGCGGGACGGCAAGGTGGTCTACGACCTGAACGGAATCTCGAAGCCGGAGTGGCGGACGCTTCCGGCCGGCTACGGACAGACGGGCGATGCCCGATGGGACGGCTTGAATCCGGCTCCCGCCCAGGCCCCATCCCCATCCCCATCCAAGAGGTGACAGATGGCGAAGCAGAATCGACGCGCGTTCCTCAAGCACGCGCCGGCCGCGGCGGCCGCCGCGGTGGTGGCCGCGCCGCTGGCGGCAGGCGCACAGTCGGCACCGGACAGGCCCGCGAAGAAAGTCCACTACGCCAGCGGCAAGCCGCCCGAGAAGACGCCGCTCTTCAACGGCGTCGTTTCCTACGGCAACCTGGTCTTCCTGTCCGGTATCGGCGCGCACTTCGAAGGCGACATCAAGGCGCACACCAAGCACGTCCTCGACGAGATGCAGAAGAATCTCGAGCGCGTCGGCTCGTCGATGGAGAAGGTCCTCAAGGTCAACGTCTACCTCAACGACCTCAAGGACTACGCGGCGATGAACGAGGCCTTCCTGGGCCGCTTCGGCCCCGAGCCGGGCGTGCGCACGACGATCGCCGCCGCGGGCGGCATCCCGGGGAATTCGCTCGTCGAGATCGACTGCATCGCCTACATCTGAGCGCGACCGGCGTCGGCTCCTGACGGGGTGGCGGTGGTCGAGGCCTCTCCCGTCCGGGCCGGCGCTCCCATCAGCACCCGCACCACGTGACTGCCGTCGTCCTCCTCGACGACGATGTCCTGGCCGGTCCGGTCCACACCGTCCACCTCCAGCCTGACGACCCCACGGCTGACGCCGTCGGGATTCTCCACGACGATCCGGTAGGACGTGCGCGCAGGCTTGAAGATCGCCTCGAACCCTGGCCATTGAC
>JAYTEJ010000545.1:0-11137 GCA_043735365.1 Acidobacteriota bacterium | reverse complement strand
TAGCCATCTCGGACTTCACTGCTAGACACACGGTGTCACCGAGCCAGTAGCGGTGTAGTATCCGGTGATCAACGTGCGCAGACCCGGTCCGGAAGGAGGACCCCACCATGTCCCTCATCAGCAGACTCCCGGTCGCAGCCCTCGTCCTGTTCGCCATCGCGGTCGCCGGCTGTGGGTCGCCGCCCAGCGCTGACGTGGAAGCGGCGCGGGCCGCGGTGGATAGGGCCGCGGCGGACGATGGGGCGCGATATGCGGCTGAGTCGGTGAAGGCTGCCGAGGACGCGAAAGCTGCCCTCGACGCCGAGCTGAAGACTCAAGACGCCAAGATGATCAAGTCCTACGGCAAGACCAAAGAGCTTGCCAGCGCCGCCAGGGCCGCCGGTGAGAAGGCCCAGGCCGAAGCGGCGGCGGGGCGGGAGCAGGCCGCTGTCGTCGTCAAGCGCAGATCGGACGCCGCCGCGGCCAGGGCGAAGCTCAAGGCAGCGGCAGTGCGGCCCGGCGGCCGCATCATGCCGCCGAAGAAGATCAAGGACGTCCAGCCCGTGTACCCGGCGATCGCGCGAACGGCCGGGGTGTCCGGAGAGGTCGAGATCGAAGCGACGATCGGCGTCGACGGCAAGGTCGCGGACGCCACTGTCGTCCGCTCGATCCCGCTGCTCGACCAGGCCGCGCTTGACGCGGTGCAGCAGTGGGAGTATCTGCCGACGATGCTGAACGGCTCGCCGGTGCCGGTGGTGGTGAAGATAACGATCAATTTCTCAAAGTAAGCCAGGCAGCGTGCCATGGTGCCAGTTGTGCGGAGGGTGCCAAGGGGGTGCTGGTCTCAGGTGCTGGTGCCAAGGGTGCGAAGGTCCTTCGTGCTACGCTCGATTGGAGTTTCGATCACGAGACGCACGCCTGCGCCAGCGGGCACAGGCCGAGGTAGCGCATGCACTTGACGACAGAGGCTGAGCGATCCGTCCTTCCGGTGTCGGGGTCGGCGGCCTGGCTGTCGGTGGCGATCGTCGCCTCGCTCGCGGTCATTTTTCTCCTCGATCACCGCACGGGCGCTGCTCCCGTTCAGCACCTGTACTACGTGCCGATCATCCTTGCGGCCGCGCGGTTCCGCATGCGAGGGGGCCTCGTCGCCGCCTCTGTCGCGGTGCTGCTGTATCACGTGGCGAATCCGGAGCTGCTGTCCCGGCATTACCGGGAGCCGGATGTCGTGCAGATGGTGCTGTTTTTTGCGATTGCCGCCGCCACGGCCGGGTTCGCCCGCGACCATCGTCGTCTGCATCAACTGGCGATGACGGACGACCTCACCGGGCTTCACAATCTGCGCTCCTTCGAGGCCATTCTGGCCAGAATGGTCAAGGTCGCGCGAACTGACGGATCTCCGATCGGTTTTCTCGCCGTGGACCTCGACCGCCTCAAATCACTCAACGACCGCTATGGCCACCTGACCGGTGCTGAAGCCGTACGAACGGTCGGACACACCATCGGCCGGCATCTGCCACCGGTGGCGGTGGCCTGCCGCTACGGCGGGGATGAATTCGCGATCGCGATTCCCGACTGCGATCTCACCCGGGCAAATCGCATCGCCGACGAGCTGCGCGAGGCCGTCCGCCTGACCGCCCCGACCCTGGCGGGCCGCGCCTTCCCAGCGGCGACGCTGACGATCAGCGTCGGCGCGACGTCGTCATCGGCGGCCCCTGACGCCTGGCTCGATCTCGGGAAGGACGGCCCGGGAGCGGCTCAATGGCTGTTCAATCGCGCCGATCGGGCTCTCTATAAAGCCAAGGAAGGGGGCCGCGATCGGGTTGGCGTGGCGTAGGCGCAGACAGAGAGAGTGTCGGAGTGGTGGAGGCATTGAGGACTCGCGGCAATCAGGCAACCTTCTTCGACCGCGGCGTCTTGACGACGAGGCGCACGCCGACGCCAAGCCTTGCCAGCATGTCAATCAGTGAGTCGGTGCTGAACAGATCAATACGTCCACGCAGAAGATCGCTGATGCGAGGTTGCGTGACACGAAGAAGCTTCGCCGCCTCGGCCTGCTTGAACCGCCTCGACGCGATCGCCTTCTGAACCTGAATGAGCAGGTCAGCGCGGACAAGGAGGTGCTCCGACTCCTCCTTGGAAAACCCAAGGTCTCGGAAGACGTTCCCGGTCGATGGGGTAACCCTAACCGCGTTCTTCGTTGCCATGCCGTTGCCTCAGCTTCCCCAATGCGTGGAAGCGATCGCGACCGATCTCCAAGTTCCGCGCGACCGTCTTCCGCGTCTTCTTCTCGAATGCGTGCAGGACGCAGATCGCCTCGGCTCGCGTCGCGACGTAAAACACCCGTGTGCCCCGCCGACGTGAATCCGGATCTCCCTGACGCCCGGCCCCACGCTCGGCATGGGCTTCCAGTCATCCGGCTCGAGTCCCTGCTGCAGACGGCGCAGCTGGAATCCAGCCAGTCGCCGTGGGAGAGTCGGGAAGGCCCGCAAGTCACGGCGCGAGTTGCCCAGCAGGATTAGCGGCTTGTCCGACATCGTTTACACACCAGACAGTATACAACAGTTTGTATATGTGGCCCAACGAGTCGGAGTTCGTCCGATTCTCGACGATCCGGCTGGTAGAAACAACGGGACGACGAACAGAGGATTACCACGAGCGCCGGCGGAAAGAGCCGCTAGAGTCGGGGCGCACGCCTTCGCCAAGGCTACGGCGCGCAAGCAGGGGTCCCCGACGATTCAAGAGCGCGGCCGGAGTGGAGCGAGCAGCGCAGAGCGAGCGGAACGGAGGCCGCCAGTCGGGGCGTAGGGGTCCCCGACGATTCAATATTGGAGCGGGCTACGGGAATCGAACCCGTCTGACTGGCTTGGGAAGCCAGGACATTACCACTATGCTAAGCCCGCGCTCGAGGCGTGATTTTATCACGACCGGATGAAGGTCAGCACCTCGTCGCGGCGGTCTTCCATCATCGCCTGGGTCGTCGCCTCCAGGTTGAGCCGGATCAGCGGCTCGGTGTTCGACGCCCGGACGTTGAAATGCCAGTCCGGGAACTCCACCGAGACGCCGTCCATGGTGTAGGTCTTGCCGTCCGTGTAACGCGCGTTGAGGGCGTCGATCTTCTCCTGGACGACGTGCATGTCGGGCATCTTGGTGTTGATCTCGCCCGAGATGAAGTACTTCTCCCGCAGCGGCGCCAGCAGCTCCGCCATCGTCTGTCCCTTACGCGACATCAGCTCGAGCATCAGCAGCGCCGGGATGAAGCCGTTGTCGGCGTAGAAGTTGTCGCGGAAGTAGTAGTGCCCGGTGACCTCGCCTCCGAAGATCGCCCCCTCCTCGCGCATCCGCCGCTTGAAGAAGGCGTGGCCGACGCGGTTCATCAGCGCCGTGCCGCCGTAGCGGGCGACGGTGTCCTTGACGGCGTAGCTGGCGCGGACATCGTAGACCACCGTGGCGCCGGGGTGGCGGAGCAGGAACGCCTCGGCCAGCAGCGCCGTGACGAAGTCGCCGGCGATGAACTCGCCGGCGCCGTCGATGAAGAAGCAGCGGTCGGCGTCGCCGTCCCAGGCGATGCCGATGTCGGCGCGCTCGCTGATCACCCGCTCGGTGATGTCAACGCGGTTCTCCTCGATCAGCGGATTGGCTTCGTGATTCGGGAAGGTGCCGTCGATGTCGAAGCAGAGACGGGTGGTGCGGCAGGGGAGCCGGTCGAAGAGCTTCGGCGCGACCAGGCCGGCCATGCCGGAGCCGGCGTCGAGGACGACGTTGAACGGCTTGACGATCGACGGATCGATGAACGACATCACGTGCTTGACGTAGTCGTCCACCACCTCGCCGCTCGAGAGCGAGCCTGCGGTGGCGGCGACGGGCGGCAGCGTGCCGTTGGTGAGCATCTCGCTGATCTCGGCCAGCCCGGCCTCGCCACTGAGCGGGAACGCCTCGCGCCGCACCAGCTTGATGCCGTTGTACTGCTTCGGGTTGTGCGACGCGGTGATCTGCGCCCCGCCGTCGTGGCCGTCGCGCGCCACCGCGTAGTACATCATGTCGGTCGCGAGCATGCCGTAGTCGACGACGTCGGCTCCCTGCTGGCGCGCCCCTTCGATGAAGGCGGCGGCGACGGTGGGCGACGACAGCCGCATGTCGCGCGACACGGCGATGCGCTTGGCTTTGAGGTAGGCGACGAAGCCGCGGCCGATCTCTCGCGCGGCGTCCTCGTTGACCTCGGAGGGGTAGAGCCCGCGGACGTCGTAGGCTTTGAAGATCGAAGGCTTGATGCTCATATGCGGCTGTAGTCGGTGATCACGGTCTTGTCGCCGAGCAGCGCCGGCGACTCGATCACGGCGTTGCGCCCGATGTGGCAGTTGCGCCCCAGGATGGCGCCGCGCACCACCGCCTCTCGTCCAATCCAGCCGTTCGGCCAGACGATCGAGCCGTCGACGGTCGCCCCTTCGTCGACGTGGGTCTGCCGGCCGAGGACGGAGTAAGGGAGGATGCGCGCGCCGCTCTTGATGACGACCCCCTCGTCCACGAAACAGGGCCCGTGCAGATCGACGCCCGCCTCGACCCGGGCGTCCGGCGAGACCCAGGCCATCGACGCGGCCGAGCCGGTAAACGGCGGCGCCTGGTAGTGGCCGTCCATGATGTCGCGATGGACCTGCAGGTACTTGGCCGGGGTGCCGATGTCGATCCAGTAGCCGTCGTAGACGTAGGCGACGAAGGTCTCGCCGCGCTCGATCAGCGACGGGAAGAAGCTGCGCTCGATCGACCAGGCGGTGTCCTTCGGGATGCGGTCGAAGGTGTCGGGCTCGAGCACGTAGATGCCGGCGTTGATGGTGTTGCAGGTGATCTCGTCCTCGCCCGGCTTCTCGAGGAAGCGGATGACGTTGCCCTGCGCGTCGGTCTCGACCAGTCCGTAGGCCCGCGGGTTGTCCACCGGCGTCAGCACGATCGTCGCCTTGGCCTTGCGCTCGCGGTGCAGCTTCAGCACCGCGCCGAGGTCCACCTGGGTCAGAACGTCGCCGTTGAACACCACCACCGAGTCGGTGAGCGCGTCCCCGGCGTAGCGGATCGCCCCGCCGGTCCCAAGCGGCATCGGCTCGACGACGTAGCGGACGCGCAGACCAAGGCCCTCGCCGTCGCCGAAGATCTCCTCGATGCGGCGCGGCTGGTAGTTCAGGCTGAGGATGACTTCATCGATTTCCGGCACCTGGCGCAGCAGATCGACCTGATAGTGCAGGAACGGCCGGTTGAGGATCGGGACGATCGGCTTGGGCGTATGGACGGTGAACGGCCGGAGACGAGTGCCCTTGCCGCCGGCGAGGAGAATAGCCTTCATATCAACTTACGATCATAATGCTGATTGCCGATTCTGCACATTAGCCACCGATGAACCTGCCCAACGCCCTGACGCTCGGACGCATCTTCCTGGTGCCGCTGCTGGTGGTCGTGCTGCTGACCAAGTTCGAGGGGCGGCAGATCTTCGGCGTCAGCAAGGAGCTCGTTGGCGCCGCCATCTTCGGCGTTGCCTCGCTGACCGACTGGCTCGACGGCTACCTCGCCCGCCGCCGCAAGCAGGTCACTACTCTCGGCCAGTTCATGGACCCGCTCGCCGACAAGCTGCTGATCACCGCCGCGCTGGTGTCGCTCGTCCAGATGGACCTGGCGCAGTCCTGGATGGTGGTGGTGATTCTCGGCCGCGAGTTCGCGGTCACGGTGCTGCGCAGCATCGCCCATTCCCGCGGGGTGGCGATCCCGGCCTCGCCGCTCGGCAAGTTCAAGATGGCCTCGCAGGTGGTGGCGATCCTGCTGCTGATCCTCGGCCGTGAACACCTGCACGAGTTCTTCGTGCTGGGCAGGATTGCGCTCTGGGTGGCGGTGCTGACCGCGCTGGTCTCGGCGGTGGACTACTACCGCCGCTTCAGCCACGTGATCAGCGGCCGTCCGCCGGCATAAGCTTCCTGACGACCCGATCAGCGATGAATGGCGGCGAGATCGCCGACGTAGATCGCGTCGCTCGACTGCTCGATGCGGACGGTGCTGGTTTCGGGCCCGACGACCATCGCCGTCGCCTCGCCGATCCGCAGCACCGGCCCTCCCGAGGGCCAGGGACGGAAGATCGTGACCCGCTGGCCGGGGCGCAGGCCGTGATCGGATCCGCGATCGAGCACCATCAGCGAGCCGGCGCCGCCGATCTGACGGCGCTCGTCGGCCAGGATCAGCCTCCCGGGATTCGAGAAGTCCGCGGCGCCGGCCGGCCCCGGCGACGGCACCTCGGGCAGGGCGAAGGGCTCGAGATAATCTCCCTCCATCAGCGCGTCGCAGGCGTGCACCACGACCGCCACGGCGGCGTCGGGCTCGACCTCGGCGATGCGGACCCACCCCGCCGTATGGGTGCTGAACAGCTTGACGCCGTCGCTGACCGACGGGGTGAAGCGGTCGGCGACCACCCGCCGCACGAAATACTCCTGGCCGCGCTGCAGCCCGCGCCCCGCGCCGCCGCGGACGACGAGGGTTTCGCCGCCGCCGAAGAGCGCCTTGCCCGCCACCGCACCGCCGGCCAGCCGAATCGGGTCCGCCGGCACGGACTCGACGGCCTGCGGGCCGCAGGCCAGCTCCGCGGCGACGTCGCGGACGACCTGATGCGCCTGCGCCGCCGCCGCGAGCGGCATCCAGACGGCCGCCGCGACGATCAACAGCGCCAGTCTGTACGCCGGAGAGGATTCATCAGCCATGCATCAGCTCCTCAGCCATCACTTCTGCGCCAGTTCGGCCTTGAGCGACGCCGCCAGGATTTTGGCGTCCGCCAGGTACTCGCTCTGCTCGAACTCCGCGATCAGCCGTTCCAGGTAGGGCAGCGCTTCCGCCTTGCGGTTCAGCTTGACGTAGGAGTCCGCCAGGTAGAAATAGACCGCGTCGCGCCGGCTGTAGTTCGGATCTTCCTTGAGCAGCGCGCTCAGTCGGTCTACCGCCGCCGGCGGAAACTTCTGCGTGCGTACGTAGAAATAGCCGACCCGGTATTCGGCATCGCTGAGGCGATCGCGCGCTTCCCTGAGCCGCTGCAGCGCCTCGGCGCGCAGCGCGCTGTTGGGATAACGCTCGACCATCACCTTGAGCTCGGCGATCGCCTCGCGGGTCTCGGTCTGATCGCGCTCCGGCCCGAACATCTGGTAGTAATGCGCCATGCCCAGCTTGAACTGCGCGTAGTCGGCGCGGGCGTGGATGGGGTAGAACGACAGGAATTCGCGATATTCGTTGATCGCCAGGACCTTCGACTCGGCGGAGTTCTCGCCAAGATAGGCATCCGCCAGCCCCAGCTTCGCGTCCGCGCGGTAGGGGCTTTGCGGGTAGCTGTCCATCAGGTTGCGGAAATACTCGCGGGCATTCAGCCAGTGCTTGGCATCGAGCTCCCTGGTGCCGCGCTCCCAGAGGAACTTGTCGGGATCCAGCGCGCCGACCGGCGGCCGCTTCGACGCGGTGGCGCAGGCGCCGCTCAGCATCGCGCCGCCGAGGGCGGCGACCATCAGCAGGATCGTCGCGGCTCGCGACCACCGCCAGCAGCGGGCAGGGGAAGACGGAGACGACGCAGCGCGGAGGCGCATCAGGCGGTGACGGAGGTTGTCGAAAGCCATCGATATTCCGATTCGATCCCTTCTTCGAGCGACACCCGCGGCGTGAATCCCAGATCCGCCCTGGCCAGGCTCGTGTCGGCGTAGGTGTCGCGCATGTCCCCCTTCTGCGCCGGCTCGCGGCGGATGGTCAGGGTCCGGCCGGTGACGCGGCCGATGATGTCGAGCACCTGATTAACGGTCACCCGGGAGCCGCCGCCGAGATTATAGGCGCGGCCCGGAACGCCCTGATCCCCGGCGGCGATGGTGCCGGCGACGGCATCGGTGACGTAGGTGAAGTCCCGCGTCTGCTCGCCGTCGCCGTAGAGCGTGATCGGCTCGCCTTTGATGGCCGCCTTGAGAAACCGGTTGAAGGCCATGTCGGGGCGCTGCCGCGGCCCGTAGACGGTGAAATACCGCAGCGACGTCGCCGGCACGCCGTGATTGACCTGGTAGAGGTAACAGAGCTGCTCGGCAGCCAGCTTGGTCACGCCATACGGCGACACCGGCTGCGGCAGCGCGTCCTCACGCATCGGGATGGCGACGTGGTCGCCGTAGAGCGACGAGCTCGACGCATAGACGAAGCGGTGCAGCGGATGGCCGACCGCCGCTTCGAGCAGCTGCTGCGAGGCCTCGACGTTGTTCTCGGTGTAGGTCCGGAAATCCCGTCCCCAGCTCTTGCGCACCCCCGCCTGCGCGGCGAGATGAAACACGTGGGAGACACCCTCGAAGAGCGCCGCAAGGTCGGCATCCTGAATGCGGGCCTCGACGAAGCGAAAGCCTTCGCGGCTGCGATTGTGATCGAGATTGGCTTCCTTCAGGGCGCGCGGATAGTAGTCGGTGAAACAGTCCAGGCCCACGACCTCGGCGCCGCGATCGAGCAGCGCGCCGGAGAGGTGCGATCCGATGAACCCCGCCGCGCCGGTCACAAGTGCCTTCATGCGAACGCCTCCTGTACGCGCGCCGGCAGGCGGCAGGGCTTGCCTGCCGGGTCCATCGCGGCATGCACCGTACGGCCGGTGGCCGCCACGACCTGGTCGTCGCGCCGGATCACCCGATACGTAAACTCCATCCGCACCTTCGACAACAGCCGCCCCTCCGCCCGGATCTCGATCTCGTCGTCGTACTTCACCGGCCGGTGATACTGGCAGTCCGCCTCGATCACCGGCAGCGACACCCCGGCATGCTCCATTTCGCGATAGCTCCAGCCGAGATGGCGCAGCAGATCGGTGCGCGCCACTTCGAACCAGACGAAGTAGTTCGCGTAGTAGACGACGCCCATCTTGTCGGTCTCGGCGTACCGCACCCGGACGGTCGAAACCGACGTCCGGACGGCGCCGGCCGCCTCCAGGCCGCTCACCTTCAGCATCGCGTCCCCGCGTTCGCCGCCTGGCGCAGCTCGCGAGTGGCGCGCGCCGGATCGGGACTGCCGAAGATGGCACTGCCCGCCACCAGGATCTCCGCGCCGGCCGAAATCACCCTCGCCGCGTTGCCCCGATCGATACCGCCGTCCACTTCGATCGGCGCCCGGCTGCCGCGCCGATCGAGCAGGGCGCGGATGGCTTCGATCTTAGACTCGATACGGGGGATGAAGGTCTGCCCCCCGAAACCGGGGTTCACCGACATCACCAGAACGTGATCGAGATCCTCCGCGATCTCCTCGAGCGCCACCACCGGCGTCGATGGATTGATCGCCACCCCCGCCTTGACGCCAAGCTCGCGGATCCGCTGGATGGTGCGGTGCAGATGGGGAAGCACCTCGACGTGCACGGAGATCATCGCCGCCCCCGCCTCGGCGAAGGCCTCCAGGAAGCGATCCGGGTCCTGGAGCATCAGGTGGACATCCAGCGGCACGGTCGCGACCTTGCGCAGCGACGCCACCACCGGCGGCCCCATCGTCAGATTGGGGACGAAGTGCCCGTCCATGATGTCGACGTGGATGAGGTCGGCGCCGCCGCGCTCCACGGCCACAATGGCAGCGCCGAGGGCAGCGAAATCGGCCGAGAGGATCGAGGGGGCGATCCGCACCGTCACCGGCTGACCTCGAGCGAGATCGGCTCGCCGGGGGCGATCTGAAAGCCCGCCTGCGGGCTCTGCCGCAGCACCACGCCGGAGGGGACCCCGGGATACGGATGGTCGCCGACCATCGCGACACGAAAGCCCCGGGTCCGCAGCAGGTCCGCGGACCGATCGCCGTTGACGCCGATCAAGTCCGGCATCACGTAGGTCGCGCCGCGCTCGCCGCGGTTGACGAGCAGCGAGACCCTGGGTGCGTTGCTTTTCGCCGGCGGCGTCTCGGCGACGACGACGTCCGCCTGATAGTCGCCCGACCGCACTTCGGAGACGCCCGCCAGCTCGATGCCGTCCTGCTGCAGCCGCAGCTGCGCGGTGCGCTCGGACTCGCCGATCAGGTCGGGGACGATGGTGGCGCGGGCGCCGGAGCTGACCCAGACCTTGACGCTGCGCTCGCGGCGGGTGCGGGCGCCGGCAGCCGGCTCCTGCGCGAGAATCTGTCCGGCGGGGACCTTGGGATCGATGCGGCGGCTCTCCTCGACCTTGAGGTTGAGGCCGATGTCGGCCAGCACGGCGGTCGCCTCGCTGACCGGTTTGCCCATGAGCGTCGGCACCACCACCTCGCGGGTCTTGAGGGCGATCCGCATCGAGGCGGCGGCAAACAGCACGTAGGTCAGAACCAGGGCCCCGCCCACGAGCACCAGCTTGCCCGCGCCCCAGACCCGCGTTTTCAGCGCCATGAACCTTGCAAGTTTACTGCAAGTCCTTAGTTTTCACCAGCATGGCGGCAAAGAAGGCCTCCAGTTGATCGCGGAACGGCAGCGTTCTGAAGTAACCGTCCGGCGTCGCGAAGCGGTCGAGCGCGCCGGCCACCGGCCGGACGGCGAAGTCCGGCCGCGATTCGAGGAAGCGGGCGACAACCTCCTCGTTCTCCTCCGGTTCGCTCGAACAGGTGGAATAGACCAGCCGTCCGCCCGGTGCCAGCACGTCGGCCGTGCGCTGCAGCATGTTGAGCTGCGCCGCGGCCAGCCGCGGCAGGGTATCTTCTGCGCGGCGCCAGCGGATCTCCGGATCGCGCCTGAGCGTGCCCAGCCCTGAACAGGGGGCATCGAGCAGCACGCAGTCGAAGCGCGGCTCGAACGGCAGGACCGCGCCGGCGTCGGCCTGGACCACGCGGACGCAGCCCGCCCCGGCGGCGGCGACGGTGCGCGCCAGCAGATCCACCCGGCGCCCGCGCACGTCGGTGGCGACGATCAGCCCGCGGTCTCCCATGGCGGCCGCCATCGCGGTGGTCTTCCCCCCTGGCGACGCGCAGGCGTCGAGGATGGTCTCACCCGGCTGCGCGCCAACGACCAGCGCCACGAGCTGTGAGGCCTCGTCCTGGACCACGAAGAGGCCGTCATGCGCCAGCGGCGTGAGGAGCGGGTTGCCCTCGATGACGATCAATCCGTTCGGGGCAAAGCGGGCCGGCTCGGTGGTGACGCCAAGCCCCGCCAGCCGCGCCGCCAGCGCTTCCCGCGTCGTGCGCAGCGTGTTGACCCGCAGCA
>JAYTEJ010000544.1:0-2963 GCA_043735365.1 Acidobacteriota bacterium | reverse complement strand
GTCGCCCGGACGATCGGCCGCCCCGTCGGGAGGGCGTCGATCAGCCTGGTGGACAAGAGTCCGATGGGCGACGCGGTCGGCCGCGGCGCGCCGCTCATTGTCGAATCTGGCGCGTCCTCCCGGTATCGAACCGCCATGGGGACGACGCCCTTCGAGGCGGTGGCCGCCGTGCCGCTGCCGATCGGCAGCCGGGTGGCGGCGGTCGCCCAGATCGAATTCTCCAGCCCACGGAGCTTCAGCCTCGACGATCGGGACTACCTGTCCACGCTTGGCACGCGTGCGGCGCAGGCGCTCGATCGCACGTGGCAGTACGAGGCCGCCCAGCACGCCCGCGCCGAAGCGGAGGCGCTGCGCGCCCGTGCCGACGAGGAGCTCGCCGAGCACCGACAGACCGAGGTCGAGCTGCGCGCCAGCGAGGCCCGCTATCGAACGCTCGCCGCCCGCACCAGGCGGCTGCACGGCCTGACCTCGGCGCTGTCCGAAGCCGTCACGGTGAAGGCGGTCGCCAGGGCGGTCGTCGACCAGGGAAAGATTGCGGTCGGGGCGACCTCGGGTGAAGTGACGCTGCTCGTCGAGGACGGCGCCGCGTTCGAGACCATGCACTCCGACGCCACCGGCGCGGGCGCCACGCGCGTCGCCGCCGATCGCGGACTCTGCGCGACCGCCGTCGTCGAGGCGATGAACCCGGTGTTCATCGGGTCCTTCACCGAGTGGCAGGAGCGCTATCCGCGGTCGGCGTCGATCGCCGCCGACGGCGGCTACGTCTCGTCCGCGACGCTGCCGCTGCTGGCCGACGGCGCCGCGATGGGTGTCCTGGCTTTCTACTTCACCGCGCCCGTGAAGTTCGACGAAGAGTACCAGGCGCTGCTCGTCTCGGTCGCCCAGTACTGCGCGCAGGCGATCGACCGGGCGCGCCTGTACGAGTCGGCCCAGCGCGCGCAGGCCGACGCTGAGAGGGCCAACCGGCTCAAGGACGAGTTCGTGTCACTCGTGACCCACGACCTCCGCGCGCCGCTCAACGCCATGCTCGGATGGACCTCGATGTTGCGCAGAGGGGTGATCGCACCGCCGGACACCGACCGTGCCCTGGAGTCGATTCATGACAATGCGGTGCGGCAGGCGAAGCTCATCGACGACCTGCTCGATTTCTCCCGGATGGTCGGCGGCCATCTGATCCTGCAGCAGCAGACAGTCGATCTCCAGCGGCTGCTCCGGGACGTCGTCGAGTCGATGGTCCCGGCGGCCGAGGCGAAGCGGATCGAGATGGCGATGTCGGCCCCCGCCGAAGCCCGGGTCGAGGGAGATCCGAAGCGGCTCGAGCAGGTGTTCTTCAATCTGATCGGCAATGCCGTGAAGTTCACCCGCGACGGCGGCAGGATTGAGATCGAGCTTCGCGCGCCGGAAGACGACGCCGTGGAGGTGAGGGTGACCGACGACGGCGTCGGCATCGAGCCGGCATTCCTTCCTCACGTCTTCGACCGCTTCCGGCAGGCGGACACGACGACGCCCGGCGCCCGCGGCGGGGTCGGCCTGGGGTTGTCCATCGCCCGGCAGCTCGTCGAGGCGCACGGGGGCACCATTGCGGTCGCGAGCGAAGGGAAGAATCACGGCGCCCTGTTCACCGTGCGGCTGCCGGCAGTGCCGAGAGGCGGAACCGAAGCCGAGCGATATTCTGCTCGGCCTCCCGCCAGCTAGCGCGGCGCCGGCTTCGGCGTCACCCTGAAGAGCCCGCCGGGATTGGCGTCCTCGACCATCCACACGGCGCCGTCTGACGCCACGGCCACGTCGCGCATGCGGTGGCCCACGCTCCAGCGTTCGGCGGCGGCGGCTCCGCCTTTGCCGTCGAACGTGATGCGGCTGAGCGATCGGGCGCCCATGCCGGCGACCAGCGCCGAGCCGTCCCACTGCGGGAACATCGCGCCTTTGTAGAACACGAGGTCGCCCGGCGCGATGACCGGCGTCCAGTAGATGACCGGCTTGGTCAGGTCCGGCCGCGTCTCCGGGCTCGGAATCGGGATGCCGTTGTAGTTGGTCGCGTAGGACACGAGCGGCCAGCCGTAGTTCTTGCCGGCTTCGATCAGGTTCAGCTCGTCGCCGCCTCTCGGGCCGTGCTCGAGCTCCCAGAGCCGGCCGTCAGGCGAGAACGCCAGGCCGTAGGGGGTGCGGTGACCGGTGCTCCATGTCTCCGCCGGTGCCAGATTGGGCGCCGGGTAGGTGTAGGTGCTGACGACGGGGGCCGTCTTGGCCGCTTCCGTATCGGCAGGTGGATCGATCAGCGGCGTCGTGGCCGCGCCGGTCTTGCCGGCCATCGGGTTACCCGGCGCCGGCTTGCCGTCGAGCGTCAGGCGCAGGATCTTGCCGAGCGCCTGATCGGGATCCTGGGCGGGCGTCATGCGCTGGCGCTCGCCGACGGTCAGGAATAGATACTGCCCGTCCGGGGAAAATGCGATCGCCCCCCCGAACTGTCCACCCTTGCCCTTCGGCATCTCGCGCCACAGCACCTGTAGTCCGTCCAGGCTCGCCGCGCCCTCGCCGATGGTCAGTCTGGCCCGCGCCATGGCCAGGCTCGAGCCCCCCTCGCCCGGCTCGGAATAGGTGAGGTAGATGTTGTGATCGGTGGCGTAGCGCGGCGACAGGTAGACGCCCAGCATCCCCCCCTGCCCCTGGTGCAGCACGGCCGGTACGTTCGCGATCGCCGTCTTCTCACCCTGCTGGGTCACCAGCCAGACCGGGCCGGTTTTTTCGGTGACGAGCATCCGCCCGTCGGGCAGGAAGGCAATGCGCCAGGGGAGACTGAACGTCGCCACCTGGGTCATCGTGAACGGCAGGGCCGCTTCGGGCTTCTGTTCGCCCGCGTTGATCTGTGCCCACGCCATGGTCGGAACCAAGGCCAGGAGCAGGGCCGTCTTCACCAGCGTCTTCATGCGCATCCTTCCATCTGAAATACCCGGCAGCGCCCAATG
>JAYTEJ010000543.1:0-5095 GCA_043735365.1 Acidobacteriota bacterium | reverse complement strand
TTCTATTTCCACGTGCCCTCGTGGATGGTGATGTTCAGCTCGGCGCTGGTGTGCGGCACGGCCAGCGGCGTCTACCTGTTCGGCGGGCGGGCGGCGGCGGACCGGGTGGCGCAGGCGGCGGCGGAGCTGACGGTGCTGTTCGGCACCATCGGGCTGATCACCGGTCCGCTGTGGGGGCGCAAGGCCTGGGGCGTGTGGTGGCAGTGGGACGCGCGGCTGACCTCGGCGCTGGTGATGTGGCTGATCTTCGTCGCCTACCTGCTGCTCAGGAAGTACGGCGGCGCCGGGTCCGAAAAGCTGTCGGCGGTGGTGGCGCTCTTCGGCATGGCCAACGTGCCGTTTGTCTACTGGTCGGTCAACATGTGGCGGACGGTGCATCCCAAGACGACCGTGGTGATGACGCTGCAGCCTGAAATGGGGCGGCCGTTCCTGTTGTGTGCGCTGGCGTTCATGGGCTTGTACGGCTTGATGCTGGCGGCACGCGTGCGGCTGGAGCGCCGCCGCGCCGAGCTCGAAACGTTGTTTCTGGCCCTCGAAGACTGAAGACTGAGGACCGAGGATTGAGGATGATGCCGACGAGTGGGAGCAGGCGGGTGTGCCGCGGCTGGGCGGCGGGCGCGGCGCTTGGCGCGGCGCTGCTGCTGGGTCCCGGGGTGGCGGCGCAGCAGCCGCCGGAGCCCCCCGCGGGCTTCGTGCCGGCCGGCGACCTGCCGGCGCGCGAGCAACTGCCGGCGGCGCCGCTCGTGATCGGCGCCTACGCGGTCGCGTGGGTGCTGGTCTTCGGGTATCTCTGGTCGATCTGGCAGCGCCTCGGCCGGGTGGAGCGCGAGCTCGCGGACGTCAGCCGCAGGATCGAGGCGGGCGGCCGGCGGTGAACTTCTCCAACATGACGTCGGCGCATTTCATCTTCATCCCCTCGGTGCTGCTGGTCGGGGTGGTGATTGGATGGATTCTCGGGTCCCGCGCCGCCCAGGACGCCTTTGCCGCGGAGCTGAGGCGCCGCGAGGAGCGCGCGCAGCGCAAGGGCGGCGGCGGCCCAGGAAACCCTACCGGCCGATAGCCAGCCGGGCGGCGAGGCTGGGATGCAGCCCGGCCTCTATAATCCGGCGCTGCGCCGCCGGCACCGGATACGGGACGCGCCGCAGCCGCAGCGTCTGCCGTCCCGCGTCATACACGCCGAACGCCGCTCTCGGGTCGCCGTCGCGGGGCTGGCCGACCGATCCGGGATTCACCAGGTAGCGCCGCCCCTGCTGGAAGCTCACCACACTGTCGTCGGCCGGCTCCGGCGCTATCCCCCTGACCTCCCCGGTCCCGTCCACGCTGTCCACGAACACCGCCGGCAGATGGGTGTGCCCGAACAGGCAGACGCGCCGGGTCGAGGTGTCCAGCGCGCGCGCCGCGTCTCCCTCGTCGAAAATGTAGTGATCCTCGTCGAACGGCGCGCCGTGGCAGATCTCGACGAGACCGTCCACGGCTACCGGTCCCACCGGCAGCTCCCGCAGGTAGGCCAGATTGGCAGGCGTCAGCGTCGCCATCGTCCAGTGTGCCGCCGTGCGGGCGACGACGTTGAACGAGCTGCCGTCGTCTATCCCGCAGGCCGCCTTGTCGTGGTTGCCGCGGATGACCAGCAGCGGGTCGAGTCCGCGAATGCGCTCGATGACGGCGTTCGGCTCGGCGCCGTAGCCGACGAGATCGCCGAGCACGACGGCGCGGTCCCATGCGGCCGGGGGCGCGGCGGCGAGCACGCTCTCGAGCGCGTCGATGTTGGCGTGGACGTCGGAGAGGATCAGGTAGCGCATGGCGGTGGGCCGGCCCGGCCTATCCGAGCGCCTCGACGATGCGTTCCGCGACTTCGTCGGGAGGGGCGCCCACGGCGTCGATACGCAGCCGGGCGCCGGCATAGGCGGCGCGACGCACCGCGTAGAGGCGCTCGAGCTGGGCGCGGTCGGCGGCGAGCGGGCGGCGGCCGTCGGCGGGAATGCGCGCGAGGATTTCCTCGAAGGGCACGTCGAGCCAGATCGAGAGGCCGTCCATGTTGATTGCCGCCTGGTTCTCCGGGTCCATGAAGGTGCCGCCGCCGGTGGCCACCACCAGGTGGCGCAGCGGCAGCAGCAGCCGCAGGATATCCCGCTCGAGGCTCCGGAAGTAGGGCTCGCCGCTGCGCGCGAAGATCTCCGCCACGGTGCGCCGCTCGCGGGCTTCGATCAGCTCGTCGATGTCGTCGGCGCGCCAGCCGAGGCGCGCCGCGACGGCGCGCGCCACGGTGGTCTTGCCGGCGGCCATGAAGCCGACGAGGTAAATCTTATCGGCCGTCACCGGTCAAGCGGGCAAGCTCGGCGAAGAAGCCGGGGTAGGACACGTCCACCGATGACGCGCCGAGGATGGTGGTGGGCGACGAGGCGCGCGTGGCGGCGACGGCAAAGGCCATTGCCAGGCGGTGGTCGCCGGCGGCATCGACCGACCCGCCGGTCAGCGGCCGCGCCTCGAGCGTGAAGCCGTCCTCGTACTCCTCGACCCCGGCGCCCATGGCGCGGAAGCCAGCGGCCAGCGCCGAGATGCGGTCGCTCTCCTTGACCCGCAGTTCGGCGGCGCCGCGGACGGTCAGCGTCTGGCCCGCGGGCATCATCGCCGCCAGCGCCGCCAGCGCCGGGATTTCGTCGATCACTGCGGGCACATCCGCCGGGCTGACGGTGAAGCTGCGGCTGGCGCCGGCCGAGAAGCGCAGCGTGCCGACCGGCTCCCCGGCGCGCTCGATCTCGATCGTGCGCGACACCGCGACGCCGGCGCGCTCGAAGATCTCGAGGACCGCGGTGCGCGACGGGTTGAGGCCGACCCCCTCGACTTCGATGTTCGAGCCGGGGGTGCCGCCGGCCAGCGCCGCCCAGAAGGCGGAGCCGGAAATGTCGCCGGGCACGGTGAGGCGGCGGGGCGCGAGCCGCTGGCCGCCGTCGATCTGGATCGCCGCGCCGTCCCTGATCACCTGGACGCCGAACTCGGCGAAGGCCCGCTCGGTGTGATCGCGGGTCGGGACCGGCTCGATCACCCGGGTCCGGCCCGAGGCGTGAAGGCCGGCGAGGAGCACGCCGCTCTTGACCTGCGCGCTGGGGACGGCCGGCTCGTGAACGATGCCCTGGAGGCGGCCGCCGCTGATGGTCAGCGGCGCGCGGCCGTCCCGGGCGTCGATGCGCGCCCCCATCCGGGCCAGCGGCTCGATGATGCGGCGCATCGGTCGCCGCTGCAGCGACGCGTCGCCGCCGATGGTGGTGGTGAAGGCGTGCCCGGCGAGGATGCCGGACATCAGCCGCAGGGTGGTGCCGGAATTGACCGCGTCGAGCGCCGCGCGCGGCGCCTGCAGGCCGCCGAGGCCGCGCCCCGCGATCGCCAGCGCCCCCGGCCCGGTGGAACGAATGGCGACGCCGAGCGCCCGCAGGCACGCCAGCGTCGCGGCGCAGTCCGCCCCGGAGGAAAAGCCGTCGATGGTGGACTCACCGTCGGCCAGCGCCGCCATCAGCGCGTAGCGGTGCGAGATCGACTTGTCGCCGGGCACGCGGACGCGGCCGGCGGCGCGGGGGGAGGGCTGCACGGTGTGCGTATCGGCGGGCGCGCGGAGCATGTCCGCACTATAGCATTCGCACTCGCGGCGGGATCCGGTTTAGTATGTAGCAGACTCGCGTGCCTTCACCGTGTGCATACCGTTGCTCGTGCGCGCCCGGCCCACTTGACGCTGGCGACCGCGTCTCTCCATGCTGACTCGGGGCGGCACGGTCCGGCTGCAGATCCCCAGCCACTTCGACATGGTCGATCTGGTGCAGGTCGTCAGCGATCGCGTCGGTCATCTCGCCGGCATGGACGACGACAGCGTCCACTGGATTGGCGTCGCGGTGCGGGAGTCGGTGATCAACGCCATCAAGCACGGCAATCGCGGCGACGTCGTCAAGCTGGTCACGATCGAGTTCGATCTCACCCCGGTGGCGTCCCCCCGCGAGCTGGTGGTGCGGGTGCTGGACGAGGGGGAGGGCTTCGAGCCGCAGGAGGTCGCCGATCCGCTGGCCGCGGAGAACATCCTCAAATCCAGCGGCCGGGGCATCTTCTTCATGCGCAGCTTCATGGACGACGTCACGCTGCTGCGCGGCGCCGAGGGGGGCATGGAAGTCCGGATGGTCAAGCGTCTGGTGGCCGATGCCTGATTCGATTCCTCCGGTCTTCCTCGCCACGGCGATCGAGTCGGTCATTCGCGCGGGACAAATCCAGATTGCCCGCTTCGGCGGCGCCATGCGCGTCGACAAGAAGGGGGCCATCGACCTGGTCACCGAGATCGATCTGGAAGTCGAGCGCGGCTTCCGCGCGCTGGTCGCCGAGCGCTTCCCCGATCACGTCGTCCTCGGCGAGGAGTTCTCCGGCCAGGCCGAGCTCGAAACCATCCCCGGCTACTGCTGGGTCTTCGACCCGGTGGACGGCACCACCAACTACGCCCACGGGCTGCCGATTTTCTGTTCGTCGCTGGCGCTCGAGATCGACGGTGTGCCGGCGGTGGCGGCCATCTACGATCCCACCCGAGGCGAGCTCTACACCGCCGAGCGCGGCCAGGGCGCCTGGATGAACGGCGCCCCGCTGCGGGTCTCGACCTCGGCGACGCTCATCGATGCGTTGTTGTGTACCGGGTTCCCGTACAGCGTGCAGCAGGAGTCTCGATCGCTCCTGGGCATGTTCGGCGAGTTTCTGGCCGTGGCGCGCGCCGTACGCCGCCTCGGCTCGGCGGCGCTCGACCTCTGCTATGTGGCGGCCGGCCGCCTCGACGGCTTCTGGGAGCAGTCGCTCCACCCCTGGGACATGGCGGCCGGGGCGCTGATCGTCCAGGAGGCCGGGGGGACGGTCACCAATCTGCGCGGCGGGGCCTACAGCTCGCGCGGCCGCAGCATCGTCGCCACCAACGGCCACGTCCACGGCGCCATGCTGGGCGTCATCGAGGCGTTCGAGCGCAAGCAGGGCTGAGGCCGGAAGGCGTTTCTTTCCGCTGCTTCAGCAGCCAGGCGCTCCCATCGGCGCCAGCCCGGGTTATCAGCACGACCGTCTTCCACTCCAGTGGACGGTCTGA
>JAYTEJ010000542.1:0-2384 GCA_043735365.1 Acidobacteriota bacterium | reverse complement strand
GCAGCGCCTGGCTCGGCGCGAGCGATCCGTTCGGCACGCTCGTGGCCGGCTGCCGGGCGCTGGGGATGCGGGTGATCGCGCGGACCGACCCCCACGCCGCGCGCGACGAGGTCAGGCAGGCGCATCCCGACTGGATCGCGGTGACCAAAGGCGGGGAGCCGTACCGCCACTGGGCCAATCCCGACCTCTGGGTCACGTGCGCGCTGGGCCCGTACAACTTCGAGTTCATGGACGCGGTGCAGAGGGAAATCGTCACCCGCTACCGGGTCGACGGCATCTTCGCCAACCGCTGGTCGGGCCAGGGCGATTGCTTCTGCAGCCACTGCCGGCAGAATTTCCGGACGGCGACCGGCCTGGAACTGCCGCTGGCGACCGATCCGCGCGATCCGGCCCGCCGCCAGTTTCTCGAGTGGCGGAAAGCGCGGCTGACCGCGCTGTGGAAACAGTTCGACGCCGGCATCCGCGCCATCAATCCGGACGCGTGCTTCATTCCCAACGGCCCTCCCGACCTCAAGACGGCGGGGGAGATCGCCCGCATCCAGTTCACCGATCACCAGGCGCGGCGCGGCATGACGCCGCCGTGGTCCAACGGCCACCGGGCCAAGGAGCTGCGCTCAGTGATGGGACGGCGGCCGATCGGCGGCATCTTCAGCGTCGGCCTCGAGGAGCCGTACCGCTGGAAGGACTCCGTCCAGAGCGAGCCCGAGATCCGGCTCTGGGTCGCGGAGGGGACGGCGAACGGCATGCGCCCGTGGGTCACGAAGTTTTCCGGAGTGCTCTACGACCGCCGCTGGCTGCCGATGGTCGATCGCATCTACCAGTGGCACGCGCAGCACGAAGCCTGGCTCCGCAACGAGCAGCCGCTGGCGCGGGTGGCGCTGCTGCACTCGGAACAGACCGCGACCTTCCATCCCGGCGTCGCAGCGGGCGACCGCGCCGGCGACCACGTCCTCGGGATGTACCACGCGCTGGTGGAAGCGCGCGTGCCCTTCGAGGTCGTCCACGAAGCATTTCTGACGCCCGATCGCCTCGACCCCTTCAAGCTGGTGATCCTGGCCGATGCCGCGGCGCTCTCCGACGCCCAGTGCGCCGCCCTGCGCGCCTACGTGCAGCGCGGCGGCAGCCTGCTCGCCACCTTCGCATCCTCGCTGCATGACGAGCTCGGACGGCGCCGCGACGAGTTCGGCCTCGCGGATGTCTTCGGGGTGTCGTTCGCCGGCGGCATCGACGGCCCGATGCAGAACTCCTATCTCAACCTCGAGACCGACCCCGCGACCGGCCGGCGCCATCCGATTCTCGACGGGCTCGAGGGCACCTCACGCATCATCAACGGTGTCTTCCGCCTCCAGGTGCGTCCGGTGGCGGCGTTCCCCTCGCCGCTGACGCTGATCCCGTCCTACCCGGACTTGCCGATGGAGGACGTCTACCCGAGGGTCCTGCACACCGATACGCGCGAGGTCTACCTGCGCGAGCTCGGACCCAGCCGGGTGGCCTACGTCCCGTGGGATCTGGATCGGACGTTCTGGGACGTGATGTCGGTCGATCACGGCCGGCTGCTGAGAAATCTCGTGGCCTGGACGGCCAACGAACCGCCGCCCGCGGAGGTCACGGGGCCGGGGCTGATCGACGTGACCGTCTGGCGGCAGCGCCGATCGATGACGGTCCATCTCGTGAACCTCACCAACCCGATGATGATGAAGGGGCCGCTGCGGGACATCCTCCCCACCGGTCCGCTGCAGGTCCGGATCCGGACTCCCGCCGACGCCAGAGCCGGGAGTGTCCGGCTGCTGACCGCCGGGACTACCCCGCGGGTCGAGCGCCGCGGCGATATCCTCACCGTCGCGGTGCCGTCGGTGGCGGTCCACGAGGTGGTGGCGGTGGAGCTGGGGTGAGGGGCTACTTAATGTTCCACTCCTTGCGATAGCTGCGGGTCAGATACTGGTCGGCTTCGGGCCGGCCTGGGAACTTCAGCGCCCGGGCGTCGAATTTCAGCGGCTCGCCGGGAAAGTGCGCCGCGACGTTGCCAATCAGCACCGATTCGGTCAGCGGGCCGGCGTAGTCGAAGTTCGCCGAGCACTTGGTCTTGCCGCCGCCGAGCACGACGTCGATGAACTCGCCGTAATGATCGCGGTCGGTGAGGTCATTGGGCGGAAGCAGCGCCATCTTCGCCTCTGGCAGCACGAACGGCTCCGGGCTGCCGTGCGGCAGCACCAGCAGGCCCTCGGTGCCGACGACGATGCTGCCCTGTTCGGGGAAGCGGTCCCCGACCGGGCCGCGGATGGCCTCGGGCGGCAGCTCGCCGCCGTCGTACCACCACATGTCCACGGTGCTGCCGGCGGTGTACTCCGTGCCCGGATAGGTCAGCTTCACCCGCGCGCGCGTCG